>JAFWNJ010000024.1 GCA_017510425.1 Candidatus Saccharimonadota bacterium | reverse complement strand
ATATTCTTGCATAAAAATAAGGTAGCCCTTAAACTTATTTCTAGGAACTAACTAAAAACAAGGAGAACTACCTTATGGCTTATTATAGAGGAAAAGATATAGAAAAATCAAGAGGCAATGCAATGCGGGAAATAATCCTAGAAAAACGCAGTGTTACTCAAGTGGCTAGAAGATTCGGTAAAAACAGATCAACCATCTATCGTTGGAAGAAAAAGTGGGAGTTGCAGCAAACAGTGTCATTGGAAAATTCTGGCAGACCCTCTAGGCCACTCGGAAGAGCGTTTCGGTGGCAATACGTGAAATGGAATATTCCCACACTTAGTTCAGCCCCTAAGACTCATCCTAATGCATTAAATGAAGGCACCGTAGCTGCTATTATGCAAGTAAGAAGACAGAAATATGAGTGTGCCGAGATAATCCAGTATAAGCTAAGAAAAGAAGGCATAATTATTAGTCTGTCATCTATTAAAAGAACAATTAAAAGGAATGAACTCTGGAGAAAGAAGCGTAAATATCGCTGGAATGAGAAGCGCCCACTTCCTACTGCACCAGGAGAATTAGTACAAACAGATACGGTACATTACGTAAACCCACTAGATCATTCCAAGATGTATATTTACACGGTAATAGACCTTTATACTCGTATGGCTTATGCCAAAATTTCAACAAACCTAAGCGAAAAAAGCGCTGCAGAAACTATTTTTGAGGCTCAAGAATTCATGAAATTTCCTTTTAGGATGGTACAAAGTGACAATGGTGCAGAATTCCAGAGACGCTTTCAGGGAAAATTGAACAGTAAAGGAATTAAGACTAGACATTCCAGAGTTCGCCATCCAAACGATGATGCTCATATAGAAAGATTCAATAGGACCTTGAGGAAGGAATGCATCGGCCAATACAACCATAATAAGGACATAAGTTTCGTAAGCCGCAAGCTTAATCGCTTCATTAACTATTACAATTATGATAGAATTCACTTAGGAATTGGTTTAAAAACTCCTTATGAAGTGTTGCAAAGGTCCTGAACCTTATACGCCCCTACGCATTATTTTTTCAACGAATAACCTATACAAATTAGATCCAGAAACAAAACTAACCAAAATCTCAATAATAATCTACGATAGTAATATCGAATAGCTTTTTATCATCTAATTTGATATAATCAATCACAACAAGAAACTGGTATAATACCCAATCTTTGTACTTTTTTATAATTGGAGGTGTTATTTTTGTCCATTATCAAAGATCCAACTCTTGCCAAATCTGGCAAATCTAAAATTAAGTGGGTCAAGAACCACATGCCAGTCCTCGCCAAAGTCAGCAAGGAATCCATTGAGCGCCAAATCTTTCATGGTCTCAAAATAGGAATGTCTATTCATCTTGAAGCTAAAACCGCTCAGCTTGCTCTTACACTAAGAAAAGCTGGGGCCAAAGTCTTCGCAACTGGTTGTAACCCCTTATCCACTCAAGATGACATCGCCGCGGCATTAGTCGACGAGGGTATCGGAATATTTGCGATTAATGGCATAGACGACAGAGGTTATCACGAGCACATCTATCAAGTGTTAAAGAACCGCCCTAATCTTATAATTGACGACGGTGGCGACCTTTTGCAAACCTATATCAGCTTAAATCCCAACGAAAAGTTCCCACTCATTGGTGGATGCGAAGAAACCACCACAGGTATTCATCGTTTACGAGAACTCGAGTCAAGCAACCATTTACCTTGCCCTATGATGAATATCAATGATGCAAATTGTAAGCATTTGTTCGACAATCATCACGGTACTGGTCAATCATCTCTCACCGAGATTATGAAAATGACCAATATTGAAATTGCAGGCAAAACTTTCGTCGTTGGGGGCTATGGTAACTGCGGCAGCGGTATTGCCAAACGTGCTCGCGGCATGGGTGCCATCGTCGTTGTCACCGAAGTTGACCCAGTCAAAGCCCTTCGGGCCAACATGGATGGCTTTCAAGTATTACCGATGAAAGACGCTGCACCCCTCGGCGATTTCTTCGTTACCGCCACTGGCGCACCAAATATCATTCGCAAAACTCATTTTAAGCAGATGAAAAACGGCGCTTTTTTGGCTAATGCTGGTCACTTTATTGTCGAAATCAATCTTGACGACCTTAAAAGTATCGCCAAGCATCACGCTAGCCTTCGTCCCAACATCGATACTTTTTTCCTTGAAAACGGCAAGAAATTACATCTACTCGCCGAAGGACGTTTGGTTAATCTCGCTAACGGCGACGGACATCCAGCTGACATTATGGATATGAGCTTCGCGCTGCAGTTTCTCGGTCTCAAATATATAGTTGAACATCCTGAGCTCACAGCCAAGCTTTACGATATCCCACACAAGCTCGATAATCTCGTTGCTCATGCTAAGCTCGAATCCCTCGGTCTTAGAATTGACAATTAGCATCTGATACTCTCAAGTATTCGATTTAACTATCATATATTCTAATCGAAATCAACAACATAACTAATCTACCAAATCATCAATTGAGAGTTAGCACATTAACACTCCGCTTTCCAAGCGGAGTGTTTCATCACAGAATAATCAAACATATACCACATTCCAACAAAAAGCCACCCTATAAGGATGGCTAATTGATAATTTGGCACCTTCCTAGTTTCCCGCTGTTGCAGTATAATCGGCGCTACCAGGCTTGACTTCTGTGTTCGGAATGGTAACAGGTATTTCCCTGGCGCTATGGGCACCAAACCAAGCTAAGAGACAACGCTCTCAAAGAAAACGTCTTCTCTTCCTCTTTCAAAAGAATCAAGTGGTAACAAAGTCACGCACATGTCGCAACTTTACCGCGATGTATCTCTTGGCTCAATTGATGTCCATAAGGTGAGATAAAGTTTTAAAGCGTCACGATATTTGAAATTTCAAACACCGTTTGCTAGTCAAGTCTTTCTATGTTTTAGGCGCGACATTAGTCTTACCAAAAACATAGAACATAAAAAGGCGATGGACCTATTAGTACTACTCAGCTCCATATGTTACCATACTTCCACTTATAGCCTATCAACCAGATCATCTTTCTGGAGTCTCCTAGGGAATCCTTATCTTGGAGTGGGCTTCGCGCTTAATATGCTTTCAGCGCTTATCTCTTCCGAACATAGCTACCCGGCGATGCAGTAGGTGACCACAACCGGCACACTAGAGGTTCGTCCATCTCGGTCCTCTCGTACTAGAGACAGCTCTCCTCAAGATTCCTAACGATCATGCCGGATAT
>JAFWNJ010000017.1 GCA_017510425.1 Candidatus Saccharimonadota bacterium | reverse complement strand
GTTCATGTGCTATCTCCTTGTTGTATTAGTTTCAATTACAAGAATAGCACGAAAAAGGACCACTTGTTTTTAGGAGCTGTGGTCCTTTTTCTTGTGGTTCTATTTAAGCGTTAGCATACACACATTTTGTCTATTTAACCTGAGATTATGAGACCTACAGAAGGAATAAATAAGAGTTACATTGCGATTGACCTGAAATCTTTTTATGCCTCGGTAGAGTGCGTGGAGAAGGGGCTGGACCCCCTGACGACCAATTTGGTGGTGGCGGACCCGGGGCGGACTGATAAGACGATTTGCTTGGCGGTATCGCCGGCACTGAAGGCCTACGGGATACCTGGTAGGGCACGGCTCTATGAGGTGATTCAGAAGGTAAACGAGATTAACAAATTGCGCGAGCGGAGGTGGGGGCAGAAGCTGGTTAGTAAATCCACGAACGATTTAGAACTTAAGTGTAACCCTAGTCTGGCGCTGGATTACATCGTGGCGGTGCCGCGGATGGCGTATTATATTAGTTATAGTACGCGAATTATCGATATATATCTAAAATACGTGGCGGAAGAAGATATGCACGTTTACTCGATTGACGAGGTGTTTATTGATGCGACACCATATCTAAAAACATATAACTGCTCAGCGCGAGAGTTGGCGGTAAAAATAATACATGACGTGTTGAAAAAGACTGGGATTACGGCTACGGCCGGAATTGGGACGAATATGTATCTTGCTAAAGTAGCGATGGATATTGTGGCCAAGCATACGGAGCCAGACGAAAATGGCGTGAGGATTGCGGAGCTAGATGAGATGAGTTATCGGAAGCAGCTATGGGAACATCGGCCGATTCGGGATTTTTGGCGAGTGGGAAAGGGATATGCGAAGCGGCTAGAAGCGATCGGGCTTTATACGATGGGTGACGTGGCATTATGTTCGGAGAAGGATGAGGATGCTTTATATAGGATGTTTGGTGTGAATGCGGAACTTCTGATCGACCACGCTTGGGGGTGGGAGCCGTGCGAAATACGTGACATTCGGAATTATCGGCCGAGGAATAATTCGTTTTCGTCGGGACAGGTGCTGAAGGAGCCGTATTCGTTCCGACGAGCCTTAGTCGTAGCGATGGAAATGGCAGATGAGATGGGGCTAAATCTGCTAAGGCGAGGACTAGTGACCAATCAGGTGGTGCTGACGGCGGGATATGATGTGACGAACTTGAAACGAGGTTACGATGGCGAGGTGAAACAGGATTTCTATGGGCGAATGGTACCGAAACATGCGCACGGAACTTACAATTTGGGTGAGTATACCTGTTCATCGCACGCGATTCGGGAAGCGGTGCGGACTTTATTTAATGATAAAGTTGATGACGAGCTGATGATACGAAGGATTACGATAGACGTAACAAATGTAAAGTTGGAGAGTGAGGCTAGGAAGGAATTGAAACAGTTGGGGCTATTTGACGGGAAAAAGGATGAGGCATCGGTGGAGAAAGAAAAGCAAACCAACAAGGCGATTCTGGCCATTAAAAAACGCTATGGTAAAAACGCGATTTTAAAAGGGATAAATTTCGAAGAGGGAGCGACGGGGCGAGAGCGTAATGCTCAGATTGGAGGACACCGAGAATGAAATACGAGGAAATTATCAATCACCCGCATTATGAGCCGAAAAATCATCCGCGAATGCCTCGCGAAATGCGAGCGGGGCAGTTTGCGCCGTATGCAGCGCTTTCAGGATATGCGACTGCGGTGCGAAGAACAGCGAAAATTTCGGAGCTAAGAGAACGACGGATAATTGAGCCAAACATGGATGACGAAAGATTTGATATAATGGATTTATGAATATTTTATATTGTGGTGATCAAGGTATATCTAAGGGGGTATTAATATCGATTCTGTCATTATTAATGAACGGGAGGAAACGGTACGATGATGATAAGAAGATGATGGTCGAGGATGATAAAGTAAAAGCTCCTATATATAATATATATATAATGACGATTCAGTATGAGGACGTGACTCCGTTTTCAAAAAAAACAGCGAAATTCTTGGACGAACTAGTTAAATCGTATAATCCGAAAAGTTTTGTGAAATTAATTGATGCTACAGAGGAATTTGTCGGAAATTTACCATCTAAGAATATGGGTTCGTATTTTACGCCCTGCTCGATGCTTCGGCTTTATATAGATAAAGTGCCGGAGATTGCTAAATTAGATCGAGTATTGTATTTGGATTATGATGTAGTGTGTCGGGGGGATATATCGGAATTTTATAATATGAACATGAATAACGTGGAGGCGGCTGGAGTTTTGGATATTTACGGGAGGCGTTGGTATCATTACCACGGGCTATTCAAGCAGGATTATATGAACTCGGGTGTGATGCTATTTAATATTCCGAAATGTATGAAGACGAAAATGTTTGAGCGAGCGGTGGATTTATGTATGAAACGATGGATGCTACTGGCGGATCAATCGGCACTGAATAAAGCGATTGCTCGGCGAGTATTGGTGAATAGGAAGTATAATGAGCAAGAAGAGAGACCGCGGGTTGACACGGTACTACATCATTTTTCGAACAACTTCAAGTTCTGGCCGTATTTCCGCGTGCAAAAAGTAAAGCCGTTTGAGATTGATAAGGTGCACGAAATTCTTAAAATCACGGAGTACGACGATTTGTTTGAACAGTATGATAAATTGAAGGAAAGGCTGTAGTTTGGGTCTATCTATGATTTGTGGTAGAATATAAGCAAAAGATTTATGATTTAAGTATGTAGGAAAACGAAATGAGTATATTTAACACAGGTAATCCAATTAAAAAGCACGTAAATGTGGTGCCGGTATTTTTGACGATTAATAGCGCTTATGCGCCCTATGCGGCGGCGGCGATTCATTCTCTGGTGGAACATGTGGACCCGAATCGGTATTATCGGGTGATTATACTGCACGATGGGTTGAATTTGGCGAATCGGTGGCGGCTTCGGAGTTTGGTGACAAAGAATGTTGCTTTGCAGTTTAAAAAAATGACTCGGAGTTTATACCTTAAGGCCATCGTGGCATATTGTACCAGGCGGCAGAAGGGAGCGGGAGATTTCTTTTCTTCGGCAGTATATTATTATCGGGCGTTTATTCCGATTATGTTTCCGCTTTATAAGAAGGCGGTGTATATTGATAGCGATGTGATTTTGCGTGGTGATATTGGTGAATTGTTTGATACGGAGCTAGGCGATAACGTGATGGCGGCGATGGCTGATCCGAAGGTGACGGTGATACGAGAGTTTCGGGATTACGTGGATAAGGCTCTAGGGGTGCCACACGAGAAATACGTAAACTCTGGTGTGCAGGTGATGGATCTTCGTAAGATGCGAAAGATTCGGTATTTATCCACGATGATTGATTTGATTCGTAAATACGATGCGGATTTGGTGGCGCCAGATCAGGATTATTTGAATGTGATTCTGCAGGGTAGGATAACATATTTGGAGCCGATTTGGAATGCGGAGCCGGTGAAGGGCTTATCGGAGGATGTAAAACTGGTGCATTTTAATTTGTTTAATAAGCCTTGGCATTATGAGAATGTGCCATGTGAGGAATTGTTCTGGAATGCAGCGAAGGGGACTGGGTTCTTGGGAGATTTGAGGCGGCAGCAGGCAGCTTTTGATGCGAAGAAACAAAAAGCCGATCATGAAAAGGTTGCGGCTTTGATTAAGAAGGCAGAGCGACTAGCTAAGAATAAGGAACCACTAATTAAGCTTTAAAAAATCTAGAATTGATTCTAGATTTTGCTTGGATTCTGTATTGTGTGGGTTTGATGTGGAGGTGCCTACCGGAATTGAACCGGTGTACGCGGTTTTGCAGACCGCTGCGTAACCACTCCGCCAAAGCACCACGTGTTACCATTATATCATATCTTTATAATTGTAGCAGAATAACACCAACGACGACTAAGATTGTGGCGATGAGATGGACAATGATAGTCTTGCGATCGAGTTTCTCGCGACCGAATTTGGGCCAGATGAGAGTAAGCAGAATGCCGAGGAAGAAAATGACGATTGGCTCGGCTGAGTCGGAGGCGGCTGAAGCGATGGCGACGGTAGGTGCCATGACGAGTCCGAGGCGGTAGGCGATATCTTTGGTGAATCCGATGACGGTGTTGATAGCAAGTGGACTAAGTACTTTCTTGTGGCTCGAACTCAGTATGCTGTAGAATCGGCGGCGCCATTTGGGTCGGGTGTATACGATGATGAGATTGCCAATGCCTTTACCGAGAAAGATAAATAGGATTTCAGTAAGAAAATTTAGCTCGGTGGTGTTTTCTTTTACGAAAAGCAGATTACCAATGACGGCGATGAGGACGTAAAGGAGGGCGTAAAAGACGGCTTTGATTTTGATTTTGCGGCTGCGCTTCCTAGTGGTGATGACGATGAGGAGTGGAGCGGAGATGACGATGAAAAATGATAACAACTGGAGCGGAGAGAAGGTTTCGTTTAAGAATAACCAGCCGAGGACTAAGTATAGAATTGGCGCTAGTTGTGTGAAGATGCCGATATTGGTGGAATCGTCGAGTTCGAGTGCCCGGTAATACGGAATGCCGGCGAAACTGGAAAGCAGACCCGATAAGAAAAACAGCAGGAAATTGGTAAGGTAGTCTGTGTTGAAATCAAAACCGGTGATAAAAGCGAAGATGATAGCGCAAAAAATGAAGGCGTAGCCGTAGAAAAGTTTCTGGGAGACGGCGCCACGACCTTTGAAATACACATCGGAGACATAGTTATCGATGAAGATACGGGTGGAGTCGAGAAGGGTGGCGATTGATACGAAGACGAGCCAGATCACGCAAGGGCTCCGTAGACGATATAGCTATAATAAAGCAGAAAAATAGTGAGCATGACTACACCATCGAGGCGATTGATTTTCTGGTGATGCCCTGCAAAAATGCAGAGCAGTAACGGTGCGAGTACGAGCATGACGATATCGATGACTTCGAAATGATCCGGAGTGATGGTGCCGGCAAATAAGACTGGTAGTGCGAGAACGACACAAATATTGAAGATGTTGCTACCTACGATGTTGCCGACTAGGAGGTCGCATTCGTCTTTGCGGGCGGCAGTGATAGTAGTAACTAGCTCAGGTAGTGATGTGCCGAGAGCGATAATGGTTAGCGAAATAATGCGTTCTGATACACCAATGGCGCTAGCGATAAACGAGGCGGAATTAACGACTAATTGGCTGCCACCTACGACACCGACAAGCCCAACGACAACGAGGAGTAGGGATTTGCCGAGTTTATATTTAGGTGCTTCGACTTCCTTCGCTCCGGCGGAGGCTTGGCGATTGCGGCGGGCCATGGCGATAAGATAATAAAGGAAAATACTGAAAAATAGTAGACAAATAATGGCATCGGCACGCGAGAAGGTATTGATAGTTGCTTCTGAAAGAAATAGGTCTAGTATTAATACGACCAGGGCGACGGAGATTAGCAGTAAGAGTGGCAACTCTTTAGCCACGGTATCGCGTTTGATTCTGATTGGTCGGATGATTGCAGCGATACCAATTAATAATAATATATTAATAATATTGCTGCCAATGACATTACCCACTAGAATATCGGTGCTGCCGCTGATGATAGATGAGAATGATACTGCTAACTCCGGTGCGCCAGTGCCGAAGGCTACGATAGTGAGTCCGATGAGGAGTTTACTGACTCTGAAATTGGATGCGGCGGACGATGCGCCATCGACTAACCAGTCGGCGCCCTTAATCAAAATAATAAAACCAATAATAAGTAATGCAATTTGTAATATTATTTCCATCGTAATTATGATTATAACACATAATAACAAAAAAGGCTCCGGTTGGAGCTGAATTCTTAGGTGGTGCGAGCGAAGAGACTCTAACTCTCGACCTCTTCCTTGGCAAGGAAGCGCTCTAAACAACTGAGCTACGCTCGCATGTGATGTTATTATAACATATAATTTGGATTTTTGTTACAAAAAGTGCTATAATGGTTATATAAAATAAAAGGAGAATAAAATGCCTACATGGGGAATAGTATTATTAATAGTAGTTGTAGTGATTATAGCTATTGTTGGTCTCATTGCTGGAATCTACAATAGTTTAGTACAACTTGACGAGCGCGTGAATGAAGCGTGGTCAGATATCACAGTACAGCTTAAATACCGAGCGGATTTGATTCCGAATGTGCTTGAGACGGTAAAAGGTTATGCAAAGCACGAGAAGGAAACTTTCCAAATGGTGACTGAGGCTCGTACGGCCGCGATGGGGGCTAAGACTGTAAAGCAAGCAGCTGAGGCTGAGAAGGAAATGCAGACTGCACTTGGTAGGATTTTTGCAATTGCAGAGTCGTATCCTGAACTAAAGGCGAATCAGAACTTTGTTAAAATGCAGGAGCAGCTTCAGGATGTTGAGGATAAAATCCAGGCTGCCCGTAGATTCTATAATGCAGGAGCTAAGGAACTTAACACTAAGATTAAGACTTTCCCGACCAATCTTATTAATAATATGATTGGCCATTTCAAGCGCCGTGATTATTTCGAAGTAGCTGAAAGCGAAAAAGCGAAAATCGAGAAAGCTCCTGAAGTAAAGTTTTAAGTAAAAGAATGAATGCTTCATGGGGACATGAAGCATTCATCTTAAGTGAATAGTATAGATGTATAAACAAATTGCAGAGAATAAGCGAAGAACCATTTATATAATAATTGGTTTTGTCTTGTTGGTGGGGGTGATTGCGACTTTATTTGCATGGTATTATGGCGATGCTTGGATTGCAGTATGGACTGTGATTATCGCGATTATTTATGCAGTTTTTCAGTACTATGCATCTGGCTCGATCTCGATGGCGATGGCGGGTGCGCATGAAATAGCGAAGAAAGACAATCCTAGACTATATAATATAGTGGAAAATTTATCCATTACGACCGGTCTTCCGATGCCGAAAGTTTATGTGATTCAGGATTCGGCTCCGAATGCTTTTGCGACTGGACGGGATCCGAAACACGCGGCGGTGGCGGCCACGACTGGGCTAATGGACATCATGGACGACAAGGAACTGACGGCGGTGATGGCGCATGAGATGTCGCACGTAAAGAACTATGATATTAGGGTCTCGATGATTGTGTTTGGACTAGTGTGTGTGATTGGTTTAGTATCTGACATAGCTTTTAGAATGATGTTTTATGGAAATCGTCGGCGTAACAATGAAGGTAGTCCGGTTGGCTATGTGCTAATTTTAATCGCAGCGATTTTGTCGCCATTCGTGGCGGCGATTGCGCAAATGGCGGTGAGCCGTCAGCGTGAATATTTGGCCGATGCTTCGGCAGTGAACATTACGCGGTATCCAGAAGGCATGATTGATGCGCTGAAGAAACTGCAATCTCATGGCCGACCAATGAAAAGTCAAAACATCGCGGCAGAGTCGATGTATATTAATGACCCGCTGAGGAAGGGGTTCTTCAATAATCTACTTTCGTCACACCCTCCGCTAGAGAAAAGGATAGAAAGACTTGAGCATGGCAAGACGACGTTCTAAAAAGAAGCGAACCAAAGGTTTTCGTGTCAGATTTTTGGAATTAAAGGGCAAGCTTAAAGAAAAACGTTCTAAGCGGGTGATACTGCATAAATCATTTAAGCGTAGTTTTCGTGAAGATTATCATCGGGATTTGGATGTGCCAGGTATGATGTATCATATTATGGCAAGTTTTAGAATGATTTTTAAAAATTGGAAATTATTCTTGCCGTTACTAGTTATCGTAGTGGGCTTAAATGCGCTTTTCATTGGAATTATGAATGAGTCAAACTATGTGCAGTTTCGAGATATTGTTGATCAAACAAGCGAGGAAGTGGCTGGTGGCGATATCGGGAGTGTGGCAAAAGCGGGGCTACTATTAATTTCGACCTTTTCGAGCGGTGGATTGTCTGGTGAGTCGAGTGAAGCTTCGACAGTGTTTGGAGTGTTGATATTTTTGATAATATGGCTCACGACGATTTTTCTGTTACGCCATTTGTTGGCAGGGCACAAAGTAAAGCTACGAGATGGATTATATAATGCGATGACACCATTAATCTCGTCATTTATTGTTTTTGTGGTGGCGGTGATCCAATGTATTCCGATTTTTATTTTGATTATTGTGTACTCGGCGGCGGTGCAGACTGAGTTTCTAGCGACACCGTTCTATGCGTTGCTATTCTTCATTTTTGCGGCATTGATGATTATGATGTCGGGATATTTGTTGTCTTCGTCTTTGATGGCCTTCGTGGCGGTGAGTGCGCCGGGGATGTATCCATTTAGAGCACTAAATGTTGCTTCGGATTTGATGGCGGGGAGGAGAATAAGGTTTATTTTGCGACTAGTGACGTTAATGATTACGCTTGCGATTATGTGGGTGGTGGTGATGTTGCCGCTGATACTGTTTGATATGTGGATGAAGCAGTTTGAGTGGACGGAAGGGATACCTTTTGTGCCAATTTGTCTTACGGCGATGACGTGCTTCTCGGCGATGTATATTACCACTTATCTATACATGTATTATCGTTGGATGCTCAAAAATTAAAACTGGACGGGTCCTGCCGGCACTTTCCCCCCAAGTGTCGTTACTCGTCCATGTTTTGTTTTTTCTGTGGTACAATAACAGTATGACAAAAGAAGAGGCGGAAAAAAGAATTATTAAATTACGTGAGCTAATTAATGATTATAGGTATCATTATCACGTGCTGGACGAGTCGATTATGAGCGAAGCGGCGGCGGATTCGCTTAAGCATGAACTGTCGTTACTAGAGGCGGAATATCCGGAGCTGATTACGTCAGATTCGCCGACGCAGAGAGTAGCGGGTAAGCCGCTGGATAAGTTTACGAAAGTTACACACGAGAAACGCATGATTTCGCTAGCGGATGTGTTCTCGGAGGAGGAAATCAAAGATTGGATTACTCGAAATGAAAAGCTGATTCCGGGTGGCGAAATTTCCGAATTCTTTACGGATATTAAAATGGATGGGCTGGCGTGTTCTTTGAAATATCGCGACGGTGTGTTTTATCAGGCGGTGACACGCGGAGATGGATTAGTCGGTGAAGACGTAACCTTAAATGTTAAAACCATTCAAAATATCCCTTTGCATTTAACTTCGGAGCCTTCCGAAGTTGAAGTAAGAGGGGAAATTGTGATATTTAAGAAAGATTTTGAACATTTGAATGAGATTCAGCGGAAGAATAGGGAGCCGGAGTTTGCAAATCCGCGTAATTTGGCGGCGGGATCGATTCGGCAGCTCGATCCGAAGGTGGCGGCGAGTCGGCCGCTTAAATTCATTGCCTATGATTTGGTCACACCGGATTCTTTGACTTGGAAGGAAGCTTATGAGAAACTAAGAGCATTTGGTTTTCAGACATCGAACGAGGATAGGGTATTTAAGAATTCTGAAGTGAAACAAATGTTTCAGTATATTCATGATTTGGACGAATATAGGAAGGGTTTGAAATTTAATACTGACGGAATGGTGATTAAAATTAATGATCGGGCGGTGTATGATAAGCTTGGCATTGTCGGTAAGACACCGCGCGGTGCGGTGGCGTTTAAGTTTCCGGCGGAAGAGTCTACGACGGTAGTGCGAGATATTGTGATTTCGATTGGTCGGACGGGGGCGGCGACACCAGTGGCGATCTTAGACCCTGTATCAGTGGCGGGGACGACGGTGCGGCACGCCTCGCTTCACAATGCGGACGAGATTGCGAGGCTGGATGTCAGGATTGGTGATACGGTGATTATTTATAAGGCTGGCGATATCATTCCGCAGGTGAAGGAAGTATTGACGAGCCTAAGGCCGGAGGGTACGGTGGCGTTTGATTATGAAAAGGCTTTGAAGGAACAGTATCCAGAGTTAGAGTTTGTGCGACCGGTGGGGGAGGTGGTGTACCGAGTAAAAGGGG
The DNA here is from genome assembly GCA_017510425.1 of Candidatus Saccharimonadota bacterium. Classification (GTDB taxonomy): domain Bacteria; phylum Patescibacteriota; class Saccharimonadia; order Saccharimonadales; family Saccharimonadaceae; genus Nanosyncoccus. The sequence continues at coordinate 8,458 of JAFWNJ010000017.1, read as the reverse complement.
AATCGTCGGATGTGATCTTAGAGCGCGCGATCGAATATTATGCATCGAAACCGGCGCTTAACATTGAGGGTTTGGGCGAGAAAAACGTGAAGGCTTTGATTCGGTCGGGATTAGTAAAATCGATTGCGGATTTGTATAGGCTAGAGGTTAATGATGTTGCAGGGCTAGAAAGATTTGGGCAGATTAGCGCACAGAATCTGATTGCGGCGATTAATGCATCGCGGAAACCGAAGCTCGCGAAGTTTATTACGGCGCTTGGGGTTCGGCATGTGGGGGCGGCGACGGCGACGAGTCTGGCGAGGAGATTTAAGAGTTTGAAGGCTTTAGAGGAGGTAACCGAGGAAGAGCTATTATCGGTTGATGATATTGGAAAGGTAGTGGCGGAGTCAATTCTGGCTTGGTTTTCGGATGAAGATAATTTGAAAATGCTGACGGAGTTAGAGCAGTTGGGTGTAAAAGTGCAAAATGAGACGGATGCTGAACTGCCGCTTAGCGGTAAGTCGTATATTGTAACCGGGACTCTTGCCTCGATGGGGCGAGAAGAGGCGGAAGAACGACTGCGCGAACTTGGTGCGACGGTAACTTCCTCAGTGACGAAGAACACTACGGCCTTAATCGTGGGGGAAAAGCCTGGAAAGTCGAAACTAGATAAAGCTGAGAAACTAGAGATTTCACAAATTGCAGAAGATGAGTTCTTGGAACTAATTGGTTATAAAGAGTAGTGTTGTGGTAATTCTGATTGATAATTTCGTTGCTTTTCTATCCTGCTAATGTTATTATTATATTAATACTTATGGTAAATAGGGAATTGATGACTAAAGAAAAATTTTGCCATGTATTGCTCGTAGGCATTTTGTTTTTTTACTGTCATTTGTAGTGAACTCCTATCCTCACCTTCACTCCATGCTGATGATGCTGTTACTACAACTACCATCACTGTCCCAGTCTCTTGTACTATGAACGGTACTGGCATGGGTACTCATATTGCTCAGATTCCAAATGGTGTAGATTCCCGTGGTCAGGATTATTATCCTGATGGTATTGGTACCACTACATTAAAAGCTTATTGTAATGATAACGAAGGCTTTGCTATTTATGCTGTAGGTTATAGTGATGATACATTAGGAAATACATATCTTAGAGATAGTACCTTAGGACAAACTAGTGATATCCTAACTAGTACTACCTTTACTGGTAATACTTCAGCCTGGGCGATGAAAATTGGTGTAACATCTGGTACTTATATTCCTATCATTGCAGGAAGTACTAGTGACTCAGAAAAACAATCTGGAGATACTGATTATAGTGACTGGGCAGCCGTACCATCTACCTACACCAGAGTATCTTATCGTAATTCTGGTACTGATGTAGATAATAACAGTATCTACACTGAAGGCTCCTCCCTCACTACTACTTATGCTGCATACATTAGTCCTACTCAGAAAGCTGGGACATGTATCGGACAAGTGAAATACACCCTAGTCCATCCTGCTAGCGAAGTGCCACTGCAACCTCAACCATCTACGCCGGGTTATATCAATTACTATGCTAATGCTAAGACTGCTGAAGGTACTATGGGAAGGCAAGCGGCTACGGATGGTAATACTGTAACTTTATTTGCATCCAATTTCTCCCGCGAAGGCTATGGCTTCGCAGGCTGGAGTGATGCTTATGATTATGCCACGAATCCTAACGCTCACTTCTATGGTCCAAATGAAGATATTACAGTCCCTACTGGTACTACAGCTAATGGACTAGCTCTTTATGCTGTCTGGATTAAATCGGCTGGTAATCTCCAAGATGCAAGCAAAGTCGCTGAACTTTGTGGTACTAATGGTAGTTTAATTGCTGCTACCTACGATGATGAAGGTGACCAAGACGAAGAAACCTGGTCCATTACTGCAAATCTATCCAGTATCTCAGCTCTGACTGATACACGAGATAACCAGACTTATGCCATCGCCAAACTCACTGATGGTAACTGCTGGATGATAGAGAACCTAAGACTCGCTGATACCCATCAGGAAGGAGCTAATACTGTACCTACAACTCTCACCACGGCTAATACTAACAATCCATTGAACAATAACGACCCAACTAATCTTACTGTCATACTAAAGCATAACTATACCGACACGCAAACCTTCACTAACCTTTCCCCAACATCAAATGTGGCTTATAATGCTGACACTGCTCCAGAAGGCTGGTGTAGCACTAACTCTGCTGCCTGTGATGACCAATCTAGGCTCAGAACCGATAATACTGCCAGTAGAGTATCCTACACCACTACCCAAACTATGTCTGCTGGAGTAAATCTATATTCATATGGCAACTATTACAACTGGTATTCTGCTACAGCTGGTAGGGGAACCTATAGTAAGTCTAGTGGCAATACAGAGGGAGATCTCTGCCCGAATGGTTGGCATTTACCAACTGGTCATTCTGCGTCTGCATCTTCTTCCAGTGAATTTGGTCTGTTTAGTAATAGTCTAGGTGGTTATAAAAATGCTAGTGGCGTAGCTCAAAGTATGACCAGCTCTACCATCCCAACTGTAACCACAATGCTTAAGAGACTTTGCCATTTCCCGAATAATCTTCTCTACTCGGGCGATTTGACCGGCGCTTCCATTAACAATCGTGGTAGTAACGGAAACTATTGGTCGTCTACGGCGTACAATAATGACCGCGCCTACAACCTGTACTTCAACTCTTCTAACATTGAACCGGGCACACGCTTCTACTATAAGTATAACGCAAGGACAGTTCGTTGCATAGCTACTTTGCCTTGAACTGTATCCCTAAAACTGGACATGAACTTTGAGCAAAGTCATCAATAATATCATTCTTATTGGTGATCTCTGCGAGAGCTTGATTTGTGCTACGCACAAATCAATTCGTGGGGCGTCGTCTCGAAATATCTAAAACAAGTTTTAGATATTTACTCGCCTCCTACCACGAGCGAACTCTGCGAGTTCGCCTCTCGCCGAAATGCATTAATAGAATAAAAAAAAGCCCTTTGGGCTTGTTTTTATTCTATTGGTGATCTCTGCGAGAGTCGAACTCGCATTGACGGGATGAAAACCCGTTGTACTAACCGTTATACTAAGAGACCAAGCTACTCTGCTGATTGTAACACAAAAATGCAGTGCTTATATTATAACAAAATTACTGGAAATTACAAGAGTAAGTGTACTTAATACGATAGGAAGTCCTATCGAATGGTGGCTCTGGGAAGATTTGCATAAAGGTTTTGTTTTCATCACAATATTCGCGAAGATAGTCGGCGATGTCGGCGGTTTTGGTGGTGTCGTGAAGGAGTAGTTGTCTTAATGTGATACGTGATAGCCCGCGCTCGGCGTGTTTCTCTAAGAGTTCTTCGACGGTGGAATTACCATATGACTGGGCTGAGTTTTCAAATGCACTGTAGAGATAGTTTTCATAATAATCGCGTACAAGATAATCTAATTTGGACTTGACGGTGTATTCATCCCTAGGTAAAAGTGCGAAAACTGCGACAGCAATAACGGTTACAATCAGAAAAAGGATAATAGCGAGAATTAACCATTTGCTCCTAGAATGTGGTTTTTCAGTGTCTTCATGCAGGACGGACGTGTGTAATTCTTGACTATAAATAGGTACCGTCGGGTTCTTGTTCATATAAACATATTATCATAATATTGAACTTATGGTAAGATATATTTATGAGTAGATTATTTAAAAGAACTAAAATATTAGCAACGATTGGGCCGTCTACGAATTCGGCGGAAATGATAGAAGAAGCAATAATGGCCGGAGTGAATGGTTGTAGATTGAATTGTTCACACGGAACGAACGAAGAGCGTGACCAGCAGATTAAATGGATACGTGAGGCGGCGGCTAAGAAGGGTCGCAGTGTGGCGATTTTGCAGGACCTGCAAGGGCCGAAGATTCGCCTGGGGAAGATAAAAAATAATCGTCTGGACTTAGCCAAAGACGATGAGGTGATTTTGCAGTATGGTGAGTTTGAGCACGACGGTGGATTTACGGTACCGGTACAATATAATTTAGCGGAAAAGGTAAAGGTGGGTGAGCCGCTTTCGATGTTTGATGGTAAAGTAAAGGCGGAAGTTGTAGAAATCGTTTCGGATGTGGCGATTAAGGTACGCATCTTAAATGACGGATTCATTATGTCCAATAAGGGACTAAATATGCCGGATACGGATTTTGGAGGAGATATCCTGACTAAGAAGGACTTGGCCGATATTGAGTATGGCGCTAACTGTGATTATGATTATGTAGCACTAAGCTTCGTGCAGTCAGCGGCGGATATTGTGAGATTAAAACAACTGCTATTGTCGCTTGGTTCGACAGCTAAGGTGATTGCAAAAATTGAGACGAAGAAAGCGATTGCCTCGGATGAACATTTAGAGGAAATTGTGAGAGAGTCAGATGGCATCATGGTGGCGAGAGGTGATATGGCAGTGGAGGCAGGGGCGGAAGTGGTACCGATAGTGCAGAGGAAGTTGATTGCAATGTGTCGAACACATGCAAAGCTTTGTATCGTGGCGACTCAAATGTTGTCTTCGATGGTGGATTCACCAGAGCCGACTCGGGCGGAAGTGTCTGATGTCGCGACGGCAGTGGTACAGGGGGCTGATGCGGTAATGCTTTCTGATGAGACAGCAAATGGTTCTTATCCGTTAGAGACAGTGAAAGAAATGAAGAAGATTATTCTTTATACCCAGAATCATTCCCGAGTGGCACCTCTAGCCCGGGATTTAGAAAGTGGTTATGAGGTGTATGATGCTATATCGGGAGCGACGGCTAAGTTGGCTGAAGACATTGCAGCCGATGTGATAGTTTGTCAGACTGCTTCCGGGACGACAGCTGAAATGATGGCGGCTCAGAGGCCGAATTTGCCGATTGTCTCGGTAACATCGAACCCACGGGTGGCAAATCAGTTAGCTTTGATGTATGCTAATTCGGCTTTCGTCAGACCATATAGTGAAGAGTTTGGTTATGATTTAGCGAAAGAGCTGAAGGGGTTGGGTTATTTGCAAACAGAAAATGGGGCGAAAGATTTGACTGCTGTGATTGTGTCTGGTGATAAAGATAAGGTCGGTACAGATACCATTAAGGTTCGTACGATTTAGATATTGTTTGAGATTTGAATGACTATTTTGTGATGGCTTCAAGGCCGGGTAATTTCTTGCCGAGGAGATATTCAAGAGCTGCACCGCCGCCGGTGGAGACAAGTGAATATTTGAGATTAGGATGGGTCTCCATGAGGGCTTCCACAAAGCCGGTAGTGTCACCACCACAGATAATCGTAGTGGCATCTTGGTGTTCACCAATCATTTCGGCAGCGATGGTGGATGCGGTGGCATAGGCAGGATCTTCGGCATAGCCTAAGAGTCCGTTCCAGATGATCGTCTTAGCATCGGTAATAAAGCCGGATAATTTGGCGGTAGAAACTGGGCCAATATCAAGCTTATCGCCTTTGTTGTTTTCATCAAAATCTTCTGCAACGTAAATATTAGGATTATTTGATTTGTAACCATCGGCAGCGATTTTGCCACCTACTACGATTTGATCGGCAATTTTATTGAATTTATCGATTAGGGGCTGTTTATCTTCGACCTTGGCGCCGCCGATAATAAGAAGAATTGGCTTCTTGGGAATGTTGATAGCGGCATCGAGGTTGTTAACTTCTTTCTCGAGGAGAAGGCCGGCATAGACGGGGAGGAATTCTTTTACTGCATCGGTGGAGGCGTGGGCGCGATGGATAACGGCGAAACCATCCTGGACGAAAACATCGGCATCAATCGACTGAACGATGTTTTTGATGAAATCACTGTCGTTATCTTCTTCGCGGGGGTCGAAACGGAGGTTTTCAAGAAGAGCTATCCTGACATTTTCAGGAATGGGAATCTTGGCGCCTTGTTCGGGAAGTGGATAGAAGCCGACGGTTTCTTTAGGAAGTAATTTGCGGAGTTCATCGGCGACTGGAGACAGGGTGTAGTTGGGATTGACCTTGCCTTCTGGGCGACCGAGATGGGAAATTAGGATGATTTTTTTTGCACCGTGCTCGAGGAGATAATTGATGGTGGGGAGGCTGGCGCGAATGCGCAGGTCGCTTTCGATCTTACCATCTTTGATGGGGACATTGTAATCTACGCGTACCAAGATGGTCTTATTTTTGACATTTAAATCTTTGATTATTTTCATGGTGTTCTCCGAAATATATTTCACTTTGGGGTTGACTTCTGATAGTTCGTGTGGTAGAATCAATTTAGAGTTTTAAGATTTCTTCTGTGGTTCTGCCACGGAAGATTTCTTTTTTAGTTTGATGATTATATAGTCTATCTCAAACATAAACCCCTCCTTTCTCCTTGCCAACATTTACTTAATATACGTCAACCCCATGGAAGAATGTTACTATAGATGAAAGAATAAATCAACCATTTACAAATATTCATGCAGTGATATAATGAAAACATGAAAAAGACAAGAACATACCAACAATTGATTGGTGAAACTATTGAGCAACTTAGAACTAATAAAGGTTTAACACAGGAAGAGCTGGCGAAGATGGTGGGGTCTAGTCAGTCAGCGATTCATAGAATCGAGAAGGGGGGACAGAATGTCTCGCTTGAAATGATCAAGAAGCTTTCGGAGGCTCTCGGAAGTCAGATTCTCTCTATAAATGATTCGGTTTCGCAGAGTTTTAGGATACGAGGAGGTAAGGAACTACATGGTGAAATAACCGTGAATACGTCGAAAAATGCTGCAGTGGGGTTACTTTGTGCGGCGCTTCTAAATACTGGCAGGACGGTTTTTCGTCGGATTGCGCGGATTGAGGAAGTCTTTCGGATTATCGAAGTTTTAGAGTCAATTGGGGTGAAATGTGTCTGGCGCAACCGTCATAGAGACCTAGAAATTATATCACCACGTGAATTAAAATTAGATGAGATGGACATCGAAGCGGCACGGCGGACTCGCTCGATTATTATGTTCTTAGGGCCGCTGCTACATCGTTATCCTAAGTTTAGAATTCCGTATGCGGGTGGATGTTCGCTTGGTACGAGGACGGTGGAGCCACACCTTCAGGCATTGAAATCTTTCGGCCTGGAGGTCGATGCGATGTGTAACAGTGGGTTTTACGAGGTTAATGTAAGGCAGGAGACTTTACATAAATATCATGATAGATATATTGTACTAACTGAACGTGGTGATACGGTGACGGAGAATGTCTTAATGGCGGCGGCACTGGCGCCGGGGCGGACTACGATTGTGGGAGCTTCGCCGAATTATATGGTACAGGATGTCTGTTTCTTTTTGGAAAAATTAGGTGTAAAAATTCGTGGAATTGGTACGACGACCTTGGTTGTGAGCGGGCGGCCGCAGATTGATGTGGATGTGGAATATGATGTTTCGGAGGATCCGATTGAAGCGATGTCGTTCATCGCGGCGGCTTTTGCGACACATTCTAAGATTAAGGTGTCGAGAGCACCGATTGAGTTTTTGGAGATTGAATTAGAGGTACTTAAGAATATGGGGGCTAAGATTGAACGATCGGAGGAGTATACTTCGGCGAATGGCAGGACGAGATTGGTGGACTTAGTAATACATAAATCTGACCTAGTAGCGCCGATTGATAAGATTCATCCAATGCCGTTTCCGGGGCTGAATATTGATAATTTGCCGTTTTTCTCGGTGATTGCTGCGACGGCGAAGGGTAGGACTCTGATTCACGACTGGGTGTTTGAGAATCGTGCGGTATACATTACGGAACTTGCGAATTTGAATGTTAAAGTGGAGCTTCTCGATGCGCACCGGGTGTATATTGAGGGGCCGACGAATTTCCGACCGGCGGATTTGACGGCGCCGCAGGCTTTAAGGCCGGCAGTAGTGGTGCTTCTTGCAATGCTGGCGGCACCAGGGACATCAATTCTGCGTAATATTTACACGATTAATCGTGGTTATCAAGATTTTGCGGCAAGACTGCGACATCTCGGAGCGGATATTGAACCGCTGACGGGAGTGTAGAGTGAATAGTATTCTAGACAGTCTTAATGAGAGACAGAAGGAAGCGGTAGAGACGCTTGTAGGACCGGTGCTGATTCTGGCTGGAGCAGGTTCTGGTAAAACCAAGACTCTGACGCATCGTATCGCGAATCTCATCTCTCACGGAGTATCGCCATCGCGAATTCTCGCCGTAACGTTCACAAATAAAGCAGCAAAAGAGATGCGAGAAAGATTGTGGGGACTAGTAGCAATTGAACCTACCTTTTCTTCATCGCGACTTGAATTTTCAAGCACGTCATACGCTGGTCAACCGGGAAAGACTGCCCTAAAGGGCAGCTTTCTCGGTGACGTCAGGAATATACGTGATGAAAATTCAAATCAAATTTATGATTCAGAAAAGGCAGGTTCAATTGCTACTGAACCACCGCGGTCTTTCATGCCTTATATGGGG
>JAFWNJ010000016.1 GCA_017510425.1 Candidatus Saccharimonadota bacterium | reverse complement strand
CACCAAAGCCGGTCCCAGTTCGGACTGGAGGCTGAAACTCGCCTCCACGAAGTCGGAATCGCTAGTAATCGCAGATCAGCATGTTGCGGTGAATACGTTCCCGGGTCTTGTACACACCGCCCGTCAAACCATGAGAGTCATGAGCACCCGAAGTCTGCTTCGGCGGCCTAAGGTGAGCAAGATGATTGGGGTTAAGTCGTAACAAGGCATCCGTACGAGAACGTGTGGATGGATTACCTCCTTTCTTGAGAAGGAATGACGAGCATGAATCTCGCAAGGGACACATGTATCGAGGTCGGTTACGGTTATAGTTGGCAAGCTTGAACTATAACAACTCTCGCAAGAGACGTAACATTAAGCTTTACACTGTCAGATGAAAATTGCACAACTAAGTTGTTAAACAAAATCCGCCTGAGAGGGCGGATTTTTGTGTTACAATTATAATTAATAAATAAGGATAATCATTATGCCAAGCGATTTCAATAATGGACAAGTAAGTAAACCCAGTAAAGAAGCGCTAAATCATCAAGAAGAAGAGAGAGCCAGGCAGCGGAAGCGTGGAGCATCTGTATTATCAAATTCTGGTTTTCAAAAAAAACCAATCGTAGAATCCAGCTTTAACAAAGCCTTAAAAAATGGTGAGAAGCTATTTGGCAAGAATGGTGGTGAACGAAGAAACTATGCCCATCTTTCTAGGCTAGAAAATCTCGTTTCAAAGTGCGGCAATAAATTAGAAAAAAGACTTTGGGATGCTTCAGTGCAGAGAATTAGAATCATACAACCAGAAGATTTCACAGAAGCATATTGGAAAGAGGCCGAACAACTATATAGAGATAATGGTTACGGACACACATTGGAAGACTGGGAGAAGAAAGCCGAAATAAAAAACATCCAAGAAATGCAAATTAATTCCTTAAAGGCATGGTCTAATTATCTTGGTGACGAAAACTCTCCATATCCAATGTGGTTTAAAGTCTATGCTTGGGACGGTATGACAAAGATGGGAAGCTACAATAAAGAAAAACATCGCTACGAGAGAAGAGACCAACACACCGTCGCCGCATATCCAGATTGTGATCCAGAAATCATCTCTACAATATATGGCTACATTAATGATTTCTATGATACTCCAGAACATGCCTTATACGATGAAGATGGTAATCGTGACAAAGAATTGGAAGCTATAGTTGCTTCTGGTAATTTTAGTAAACTCTACTCACTAGCTGAAAATGAAAAATCACCCATTATACCTACTCCTGAAAACCCAGAAGATATCCATGGCGAATGGGTGGTCTATACTCCTGGTGACGAAAGAGCAATGGCTAGAGCCTCAAGGGGTACCGGCTGGTGCACTAAGAATCCATCTGTGGCTAGATCCTATCTTACCAATGCCGACTATGGTCAGATTGAATACAATGGATACGACAATAGTCATAATAAAGACTACCGGGATTCTAAAGCCGCATTTTGGGTATTTCATCTATACGACCCAAATAATCCTGGCAAACTAGCACAGAATGGCTGCCTAGCTATATTAGTTGACTCCAATGGCAATGTTACAAATGAGGTAAGAGGACTCGGCGAGGGAGAAGATATTGAAGATGTGTTAATTCCTACTTTAGAGCAAAAACTAAAATCTTTACCAGGTAATGAAAACAAATTAGCCGAAGTCTTAGATCGTAAAAAACTAATTGCCTTAGATCGCAAAATGCAAAACGGAGAAGATCTAACCAAAGAAGAACTAGAATTCCTCTACGAAATACACCGTCCCATCCAGATTCTGGACACATATAATGATTATGACCCAAGAATCAGTGAACTGAAACAAAAATATGACATCGCCTATGCTCTTGGCGCCAATATTGATGCTAATCAGCTCATCTCTAAAATGCATCCAAGCGACATTGCCCATAATCTAGACACCCTCATCTCTCACGGCGCCAATATTGATGCTAATCAGCTCATCTCCGAGCTAGACTCATACTATATCGTCGAAAACCTAGACACCCTCATCTCTCACGGCACCGATATCAACAAGCTCATCTCCGAGCTAGACTCATACTATATCGTCAAAAACCTAGACACCCTCATCTCTCACGGCGCCAATATTGATGTTAACCAACTCGCCTCCAAGCTATACTCATCTGATATCGTCGAAAACCTAGATGCCCTCCTATCTTATGGCGCCAATGCTAACCAACTCGCCTCCAAGCTATACTCATCTGATATCGTCAAAAACCTAGACACCCTCATCTCCCACGGCGCCGATATCAACCAACTCACCTCCAAGCTATACTCAGCTCATATCGTCAAAAACCTAGACACCCTCATCTCCCACGGCGCCGATATCAACCAACTCGCCTCCAAGCTATACTCATCTGATATCGTCGAAAACCTAGACACCCTCATCTCTCACGGCGCCAATATTGATGTTAACCAACTCGCCTCCAAGCTATACTCATCTGATATCGTCAAAAACCTAGACACCCTCATCTCTCACGGCGCCAATATTGATGTTAATCAACTCATCTCTAAAATGCATCCAAGCTACATCGTCCATAATCTAGACACCCTCATCTCTCACGGCGCCGATATAGATAATCTCATATCTAACCTGGACGATCACACCAGAATTATGTATCAAGATGACCTTCGTCGCTATGGCGCAAACATATGACACTATATAATATATATGCTTCCAAGTACTCGATATTAATAATCGTCCACTTTTCTTGACAAAACCGTAATAATTTTGTTAACTTGGGGATAAGGAGGAGGATATGGAAATCACTTTAACAGAGCTAGAAGGGAATCTCGATAAATACGTAGAGATATCTCGGGAGGAAGACATTTTCATCACCAAGAATGGCAAAATCATCTCACGCCTTACTAAACCCTTCGCTAGAAGAAAGGAAAAGTACAAGAAGGGCATAAAATGACCGAAGTAATCATCAAAGAAGCCAAGAATCAGAATACAGCCATTAGGCGTTTCCGTTTTAGCCCTCTAGACTGGCTTTGTATAGCTACAGGTGTTACCGTGTCCATAATGACCATTCTTACAGATCAGAGCCACTCTTTAACCTACATCGCAGCCAGTATTATTTTACTAAATGCCGGTATTCTAGAGGTGATCCTCGGGATTAATGGACGACGTAGTTGTTATATTTTTGCAGCGATTGGTGCTGCATTCTCGATTCTCGTTGCCCAAATCGATCATTTTTATGGCAATCTCCTTATAAATGCCTATTACGTCCCCTTATCTATCATCGGTTTTTATACCTGGGGCAAGCATAGTGATAAGAATAAGAATGTTATTGCTCGCAGACTCACCACGAAACAAATAATAATCATTGGTATTATATTTGTCGTTTCGTCCATCGGACTAAAATTAATACTTGATTCCATGGGTAGTCATTCGACCATGCTTGATGGCATTGCTACCATTATGATTGTTTTCGCAAGTCTTCTAGGAGTCTTACGCTATCGCGAGCAATGGCTGGCATGGTTTGTTGCTGATGTTCTACTCTTAATTATGTGGATCGGCACAGGTGGACCCGCCATCATCGCTACGAGGGTTTTCTTCGTCCTAAGTTCCATCTACGGCTACATCAACTGGCGTAAACTGGTAAAAGGGAATAAACGCTCCTAATCAGTATGTTTGTCTAGTTCGTCTTGCTCAGTAGCCTTACGTATGTATTTCTTCGCGAATAGAAACATTTGTCGCATAGCATCGGCAATCTCGGGCGATTCAATAAGGGTAGACATGCCATTTTTCTCATAGTTAATGAAGGCCACGTTATCGCCGAAAATGTCAATTTCTACTGGGGAATCATATTCCCCAGGTGGCAAAACCGTCCGAGTTAGTAACCACTTCTTTCCATCTTCATTGGTGTTTTTAGTAAATTCAGATGGCGTGATGTCTTCGGCCTCAATTCCGGCCTCCACTCTTGTTTCTTTAAACTCTTCTAGCGCTTCTTTGTTTGTTACCTCATCATGCCGACTTCTGACAAAATAAAAAGTTTTACCAGTAGCGATAATTTTATCATAAATCATTTGCGCTCCTTCTCTCCCATAAAACGTCGTCGCGCCAGGGGTGCTCTGATACTCGTTATAATAGTTTATTAGGGCGGGGAGATTACCCTCAAGATTCTTCGCCTGTCTTGCAACTTTCCGCAAGCGCTTTTCTGCAATACCCTCGAGCACCGAAGGGTGGTTAGGGACATAGGCGGCGATTTTGCCCTTATCCTTCTGGGAAATAATTCCTAATCCCTCCAGCTTTTCTGCTGCCGAGTAAACAGTGGTACGATTTTCGCCCACTCCTGTTGCAATCTCGGTCGGAGTGCTTTGGCCGTGTTTAATCAGATATAAATAGATTTTCGCTTGGACTTCGGAAAGCCCAGTTTGTACTAATAATTCAGTGTTCATACTCCCATTATAGCATAAGAATCTTAAAATTGCCGATATCATTTCGACAAAATATTAGCGCTACCACCCCATATGAATTCAGAAATGCTACATATAAATTGACAAAACACAACCTTTTTGTTATAATAGTGGCAACAATCAAACAAATGTTGTCATACATTTTAGGAAGGTTGTGTAAGAATTAATATCATGGTGGGTGAGCAGGGAAGTAGATATCATACTTCTTCCTATACCGATATTAAGGTACATTAAAAATGCATTATCATAAATAATACTAACTATCCTGATAAAACCAATTGGGTGGGCACACTTAATATGGGTGGGATAAGTTATCTCAGTTCATCATACGTGAGCTGAGCCGAGTAGAATAAATCAAGAACTGATCCATCTTCTTCATTTATTCACTCAGCTCTGCTCACAAGGCGGATGACGGTGGGGAAAGACCCAAGCCCTTAGACCACAGCTTCACCGTGGCGAGGAGGGAAAAAATTGGAGGGGTGCTGAGCCCCAACAATAATCCCGACCCCGGGGAGAAACGGGTACACCCCAAAAGGGTGGGAAAGGAGATTGTTATGAACAATCTCACTTCTTTGCGTTTTGCGGCGGCGAACAAGACCGCCGAAGCGCAGCAGCGCATCGCGGCAGAGAAGTCTGCCGCGATCGCAAAGGAGATGGCCGAAATGGCAAGGTTCGAGACGTACGTCGCCGAGAACAAAGTCATGGAGGCCATCAAGGAAGCCGCCATCGCGAGTATCGAAAAGTTCGTGCTCAGGGCGGCTGAGGCTGGAAAGAGGTCCGCCAGCCTCGTAGAGCGGGATCACCGCTCTTACTCGATGATGCCTCCGATGATGGATGTCATCGACAAGGCTGTCGAGTGTATAGCTATAGGGGAATATGAGCATGAGCGCTATAGAAAAGCGCTCTGTGAAAAAGCCCGTACGGCCATCAGCGAAGAGCTGAAAGCCGCAGGATTCACCGTAGCTATGAAGGATTTCGAAAGATTGGGGGGGTTACTGATCGACTCCGTCGAGTGGTAGTCTCCCCAGCGCAGATTTATGGCCGTGACACTGCGCTAATTAAAAACCGGCGGTGGTTGCTCACCTAAAAAAGCTTTGCTCAACCCCCCGGTTATTACACCGGGGGCTTTTCATGCCACAAGCTTCATGAATCTCACAAAACCCACGACATCCAAGCTCATTCGGTACTGCTCTCATCTAGTCTCATGTTTTACGCTGAAAACCCCAGGGTTTTACGCCCCCTATCCTTCTTCTTTTCTTTCTCAAATCTCCCCTTGAAACTGTTCAAATCGCCCTTTCTTGGCGGGTGATTAAAACAGAGTCCCACCATTATCTCATCAATATACTCCACTATCTTACGAAATCCTTTCGAAGTCCCATATTCATCTTGATTAAACCAATTGGTATTATGGTTAAGCGAGAAACCCGTACCGTGGTCTTTACTTCGTAGTAGGTTCCCTAAGCTAATCAACCTAGCGATTTTACCAGAAGGAGTATCGTATCTATCACCGATTGCTGCAAGATCGACCGAGACCATACCAATCTCGCGTATAACATCGCGGTTCTTGTCATTGGCCGGCTCCCCTGGGGCACGGCCTTCGCGGTCTAGGCGTATCGCACTTACCTTGTCCATCGTAATAGAATCATAGTACTCTAAATCATGTACTCTCGCCTGGTTGGGCCTATATGGACTCGGAAAATCAAAAGGATTAACTGGATTCGCAGTGAAGCTAATCGATGCCTCCACCCCAGTATTTACGCTATTGGGGTTGTATGGACTACTTTTTTTCCCATATTCTATCGCTGGGTCGAAAGTATGCGACCCCTCTGGCCTGGTATACAGTAAAACATGGCCGTGCTCTGATGAGTAGAAATGATAAATGGTTCGCCATTTCGCCTGAATGGAGGGCTCGGGAGGCAACACTATTTCCGCATAAGCCCCTTCTCTACCAGACATAACATCATGTACAGTCCTATTAATGATTTCCAAAGAATCCGCCTCGTATTGTAAGGCTTCAATTGCCGACCGAAAATCAAACTTGACCTTTCCCGCCCAGTCTAAATCACCTGCCGCCACCCCGTTTTTTGCAATCATTTCAAACGCCTTAAGCGCATCGGTCAACCTCTCGTTCGCTGCTCTTACGTATTCATTTGTGAATTGACCACCGTCAAACTTCTCAAATAAACCAGTAATTCCGTCAATCGATTCGCGGCAAAACTCTACAAGGTCAAAAACTTCCTCTTTCTCACCATCACTCAATCGCTCGGAACCAGCAATCGTAAGTAGGGAATCGCCAAAATCTTCTCCGAAATCCGCCGCCACGAAACTCTCTAGGAACCGCTTACGAAGCTTCTCGTCCTTTATATTTCGCATAACGGCACACATCTTATCGAAACGCTCGTTGCTGGCTTCTGTCATGAACTTCAAGAATTGCACCTGAGCGTTTAAAGATATAGTTTCAAGCTCTACCCCAGTCTTACTATTGATTATGTCTTTTATGCCATGACTATGCGCTGCGCTTATCAAAAAAGCCGTGTCTCTATCAAATCCAAAAGGATTGTCTTTAGAATAATCAAGAAGGGAAGCGGTCTGTCCCTCCTTATTAGCGACTAAATTGATTCCATTACCAAAAACCGTACCCACAACTCCAGGGGCAATAATGGCTAGGGGTCGGTCCTGAGGTAACGTTGGGAACTCATGATGTAGTTTAATCTGTTTTTGTCGCCATAATTCACGTCTTTTTCTATCGTTTTCCAGCATTTTCATATATTTGGGGTCGTCCTCGTCGATGTCTATATAGTCCGCATTATGCCAATTATGAATATTCTCATCTATACTCTCTGCGACCATTTTAATCAGGGGCTTAGTGCCATCGTCGGTTTCTAAGCTTCTCAGCATCTCGATTATCTTATTCAACGTACCGCGGCTGTAGTTGTACGGATCGCACCGCAAAGCCATATTGTTGCAGATTGGCAAAGCTCTTAATTGCTGGATAGGTGTATATTTCGACATTGTCGCCTTAAAACCATTGTAGTCAGTAAATGAGTATTCGTATATTAAATCCCCATAAATCTCCGTAGTATAAGGACTCTTAGGAGTTCTTTCGGCAATTATCAATAACTCCAAATAATCACCTATCCCACCACAGTAAGATGAAATATCCGGAGACATGCCGAAGAAACACTTATAAATATCATTCCTCGTCTGGGAGTTATCATCACCTTCTGTTGCACTTAATAGGGAAGCAAAGAACAGTTTACGCGCTTGTTGTAATTTCGGCGAGATTATATCGTTTTCATAAGTCTCCGTTTCGTTAGATAAATCCGCCACATACCTTTCAGCCCACAAGATGTTTCCATAATTGTTTTTGTGGGATAATTTGTTGTCCCTAATCATATCTATGGTAAGCTCAGAAAATTCTAAGATGTCACATATTTCTTCCTGATCAAGCTTCTCTAGTGTTAAGTAGGGAAGAATGTTCCTGGCCAGCTCGCTATCCAGCACTTCTTGTTCGATATCAGTATCTTGGTATTCTTGCGGTGCTTCTTCGGTTGGTATTTGGTTTCGCTTTTCGTATTCCATTTAGTCTCTCTTGTTTTATATAACCATTATAACATATGTTTGTACCTATTTTGTCGACATCACTTCGACAAAATATTACTCATTTCGCCCCTGTAAAATCAAAATCTTTCACTATCACATTGACAAGACACAACCTTTTTGTTATAATAGTGGCAACAATCAAACAAATGTTGTCATACATTTCGGGAGATTGCGTAAGAATTAATATCATGGTGGGTGAGCAGGGAAGTAGGCATACTTCTTCCCATACCGATATTAAAGTACATTTATAATATGCATTTTGTCATAATTAATTTCCCGATACTCTTGGGTGGGCATATACTAAGGGTGGGAAATGACAACTCAGTTCGAAATAAACACGGGCTGAGCAGACGAATTTGACCCGTCTGCTGAGCTCGTGACTAATAATCACAAGCTCAAGCCAGCTCCTAACCTCAGTGTTTCACACTGGTAGCTAGGAACGGACATTAACAACCAAATCATAGTAACCTCCAGTTACCCCAGCGGTATAAGAGGTTCTGAATAGATATTCAGATTTCTTACGCCGTTGGGCTAGCCCCAAGGCATACTATCCCGACCCCGGGGAGAAACGGGTACACCCCAAAAGGGTGGGAAAGGAGATTAGCTATGGCTAACTCTAATTTTAACTCCGCAAGGAACCGTCTCTATGAGACGGCGTCTCTGTGTCCGATGATGGACATGGAAACGTTCTATGCCGTTGAAGCCGCATTGGATGCGGTAACGGACGGCATTTATGAGGGAAGGCGTTTTCTTGGAAACGCCTTCTCCCTGCAGATGGTGCCTTCGGGTACCATCTGTACAATCGAGGAGGTGCATCCTGAGGAAGTCCCTCAGGATGCGGTGTCCGTAATAGGGCACCCGGACACGGCGAACGTCGTGTCCGGCATCCTGGGCCGCCCGGTTGCTTGCAACCGGGCGACAATTCAGCTGGGCGACGGCGACGTTCTCTACGTCGCCCAGCTGATGGGGGGGAGGTTGCCCGAAGGGGCAACCTCTCTTCCGGAAGGATTCAAAATATCCTTCCGGAAAGTTACGATCCGTTGCTAAGCGGGTCGTAACACCCAGGTGGGGTGGACCACTCTAAAAACCACATGTCCAAACGGGGCAGTTGCGAGAATCTGCCTTACCAAAACTCGCCGTTTGAAACCTCCGCGCTTTTCTCAAGTGTTTGGCGCGATAATAAAATTAAACACTTTTGCTCATAGCCCTCGGTTATTACACCGGGGGCTGCTTTTATTAAGTGACATTGATATAAGTATAGAGTTTACCTATTTTGATGACAAGAAGTCGTTGATCTATGTTGTACGGGTCCTGAGTTAATACGTGACTATTGACAAAAAGCAGATTCCATGTTAAAATAATAACATCGGCTAACTAAATGTTGTGAAACATCTGGGAGGCTAACTATCCCTCCCTCCCGGGGACAACAGGGGGCGCCCGCAAGGGTGAAGGAGACGGCGATGAAATATTACTTGCCGCTTATGGAGCAGGGATTAACAGTGGAAGAACTGTTAATTTCGGCATCATCGGCGAATTTAACCGCTGAGCTCTTAGAGCCCAGTAGAGATTTCACCGAAGATGTCGGAGCTTGGTATGAAGAGAGGAAGGAAGAGGGGGCCTTACCGTATACGATAGGGCAGCCCCTGCACGAGGGAGACATATTGTATCTCCCCAGTTCTTTCCTTGGGTTCTTTAAAATTGTGATAAATCAGTTTGTCACAATTCAGATTTAATTAATCCAAGTCCCGACCGGTTGCGAGGCCCGGCTCACCAAAACTCGCATCAAACCCTCGGTATTGCACCGGGGGTTTGTTTATTCATGCCACAACATCACGAAGAGCACAGTGTTGCCCACTATTAATCACATCGTAACAGCCCCATCCAGCCCCGTGTAATTACAGATTTCCAAAACATGTAATTATACGTAAAACGCCCCTGATAAATATCAATACATATTGCCGTATAATTACATATTTGACAAATATGTAATTATACGATAAAATACAGACTATGAAGATGTATTTCAGTAATCAAGGGAACCTGCGCTATTTTGCTAGTTTTCTTGAGAAATTAAATTTTGACGAGCCAGATGTCTTGGAGATTATCACGGATGAGCGCTGGGTTAACGTCCACCCCGCTCATTTAGTGCTTGCTGCAGCCCTGGCGAAAAAAGTCGGCAAAAAACACGCCGAAATCACCACCAATGTCCCAGAGTCCGCCAGATATCTAGACCGCATGGGGCTATATAATCTAATTAGTACTACATCTCCATTCGGAAACTATACCCGCAAGGATCCGTCTGGTCGCTTTATCCCTATCACATTTATCAAAAACACCGCCGGTCAGTCTCGCTTTATAACAGAGATGGTCCCACTCCTTCATCTCGGCGATAATGACACTTCGACCATCAAATACATCATCGGCGAGCTTGTTCGGAATGTTCTAGAACACTCTTTTTCGCACGATGGAGCTGTCGTTGCCGCCCAGTATTTTAAGAATACCAATCGAATTAGTTTAGCTATTTGTGACATTGGTATCGGCCTTAGGAGGGCTTTACAAATTTGGCATCCGCATACCGACGAAGATGCCCTTAAGCTCGCTTTGACCCCAGGAATATCCGGCACCACCATGAGAGAAGGCGGCACTTCGGAAAACGCCGGCGCCGGTCTGTTCTTTATCAAGTCTATCGCCAAGACTACGCGTAGCAATTTCGCAATTTATAGCGGCAACGCGGCATATATTCTTAAGAAAACGCGCCCCGACCAGAAGAAGCCTACCCTGAAAGCAAACCCCTTCGATGACTCACACGTATTAAAAACCAATTTAGCGCAATTTAATGGTACGCTTGTCGCAGTAGATATTTCTCTAGATACCACAGTAGAGTTTAAGCAGATGCTAGACATGATTGGCGATGTCTACGATTCCGCAATTAGAGAACGGCGTAGCCAAAGATACAGGAAGCCAAATTTCATATAAAGGAGAACTATGGAAACCATCAAAATGCTAGAATTAGCCGGCGAGTTTGCCGAAAATAAGGATATCGCCAAAGAAATTCGGACAAAGCAGTTGCTTCCTGCCCTAAAGAATAATCGAGCCGTGACATTTGATTTTGGGAACGTCAAAGGTGCCACGCAGTCCTTCATTCATGCTCTCATTAGCGATGCGCTCCGCAAGTATCCTGACGTGGTTTACGACAACGTCTTCTATAAAAACGCCAGTGAAGAGATACAGAAGATCATCACTATCGTTTATCGTTATATGCAGGAGAGTCTCTAATTCTTATATTGTCGATACCATTTCGATAAATTTCCGCCCATTCTAACCCTATCAAATTAAGATTTGTCAAAACAACAATTATTACTATTGACAAACTTCTTATGCATTGACAATCTGTCGCGTTCGTGTTATAATAATTTGAGGATAGTTCGTTAGAAGGTGAAACGCAACTTTGGAGGTTATGCAGGGCTTTTTCACGCGAGTTGAGCCGAACAGAATATAACTAGGATTTAGTCTGATTTATTCACTCAGCTCTGCTCACGATCGTCATAAACGGTTTACAAGCAGAAAAAGATGAGTAGGGAGGAGGTGAAGAAATGCCCGTTTTACTCATCATCTTAGTAATTGCCCTATGGTCAGAGGGTAAGATCTAAGGCAAGACCCGGCGGGGCAAAACGCTGACGGTGGGAAAGACCAAGCCTTCGAGTTCGCATATCTCGTGACAGGGAAGGAAAAAATTTGCGAGCGGAAGTCCAAAAATTTCCCGACCCCAGGGAAGAATTGGGTACGCATCCGAAGAGATGCGGGAAGGGATTCATTGATGATGAACCTCTTTAAGAAACTGGCGAGGTTTTTAAAAAAACGCCGCCTCATGAAGGCCGCTCCTAGCATCCTTTCGTTGGATGCAGAGACTAACGGCCTCTGGGGGCAGGCCTTCGCCATCGGCGCCATCCTGTATGATGGAGATGGAAAGGAAATCGCCCGGTTCATCGGGCGCTGCCCCATCAATGGGAAGGTGAACGAGTGGGTGGCCGAAAACGTTCTTCCTCAAATGAAGGACGTGGTAGTCACCCATAAAACCTACCCAGATCTTCTCCGGGCATTTATGGCCTGGAGAGCCGTCCATCGGGGCGGGACCACGATCGAGATTGTCCATGTGGGCGTCCCGGTCGAGGCCCGGCTCTTCCAGGATGCCCACCAGATGAGCATCATCGGGGACTGGGATGCACCCTACCCGTTGGTGGACATCGCGGCCATTCCGGAGATTGGGCTTTCCGTGGATAGCTATAATGCTGTTTATGGAATCAGTCCAAGCCCGGATGAGTTTAGTGGGGGGACTCATAACCCCCTGTATGACTCTGCGGCGGCGGCAATTGCCTACCGCCACTGGCTGAAAACGCCGCGACTACTGCGCGGGTTCAGGATGGCAAAAGCATCCTGGTGGCGGTAACACCGATGATGGGGCAAAAGGGCTAGAAGGGGCCCTAACGGCCGTTCGATCGGCTAAAATCCTTCAGGGCGGGCCGAACGGCCCGCCCTTTATCATGTATTAAACCAACCAATCACCATCAATGGTATTAGTCTATGACGCCTATGCTTGACAGAGGGAACAGTGCGTGGTATAATATATCACACTAGTTCTTTTCGGAAGGAGGTGACCATTATGGCAACAGAGAAGGACAGTGCGACGGCCCAGGTCGCTACTAACACCAAAAAACGGTTAGGACAGTTCAAAGTGTACAGCAGGTTCCCAAAATCTCGCTGGAACCAACTGCCTGCGCGCATGACGTTGACGGTAATCTTCAAAAACACTCGTCGCGGATGGACATTCGTAAAAGAGGGTAGCAAGAAGTACGTGAACGTCATGTCGCTTGAAGGGGAGATGTGTGGCAAAAAGGCAGTCATTTGGCTGTCTCCTAACGGTGCTGGTGTAGGGGAGTACAAGTAACAGCATGCTGCCCGCAAAGTCCAGGCGCTTCTTATGGCCTGGGCTTTTTCTATTTTTGGCTTAGATTTTTATCTGTTGTCGCCCTCGCCGTGCAGTTTATTACGTTTTTGTCGACTTTCGAGCTTCTTAAGATTCCTACTAGCCACCTCTGATAAGGGCACATTCAAATACCTCGCAATCGAGGCAATATACCAGAGTGTATCGCCCAGTTCTTTAATTACTAAATCATAGTCTTCATCTGAAGCAATACCATTTTTATCTCTTAAGATTTTCTTAATTTTATCTGCCGTCTCGCCTGCTTCGCCAACTAGTCCTAGAATCTTTTCGATAAACCCCACCGCTTTTAAGTCCGTTGTCTGTTTCGCAAGATCGTACTTAGCTGCCTCTTTCTGATATCTATCAAAATCCATGTTACCTCCTATCTGTAAAGATTATATCATGATATAATACGAAACATGAAAAACCACAGAAAAACAGTCCTCGACCAGGATGGCGAAGTAGACACTAGAAATCTAATTGATGAGTACAAAGGCTTACTCAATGAACAAGTTTTTGACGCATTGTCTAAGAAGCGTACCCCACTCGAAATCGCCATCGAAAACGTTGAACACGATTTTAACATCGGTTCCATCGTGCGTACGGCCAATTCGTTTAATGTGGCGAAAGTCCACATTATTGGGCGCAAGAAATACAATCGTCGTGGCGCCATGTGCACTGACAAATATTTAAGAATCATACATCATCCCACCATCGAGGATTTTCTGAAGACCCAGGAGGGCAGGGAATTAGTTGCCATCGAGAATAATACCCCTCGCGCCAGGGAATTACATGACAAAGAATTCAAACCCAACACCACCCTGATCTTCGGCTCGGAGAATAGTGGTATTACCGAGGAGCTCCTAGAGAAGGCTCAGGATGTCAGATTTATTGAATCCTTTGGCTCCACCCGCTCTGTCAACGTCGGTGCTGCGGCCGCTATCGCCATGTACGAATGGACCCGCCAAGTTGTTTTCTCAAAATCTTGAAAAATTCACCAGAATCTGATAGAATGAAAGTACGGGGTAATAGCTCAGTTGATTAGAGCGCTGCCTTTGCAAGGCAGAGGTCCTGGGTTTGAGTCCCAGTTACTCCACCACGGTAGGAGATGAGTGAAAATCTAAAATTTATTTTAGATTTTCCGAATCGACGCCCCGTGGACGACTTTTACGTAAGTCAAAAGTCGACCAGGTTCATTGTGGGGATATAGCTCAGCTGGTTAGAGCGCGTCACTGATAATGACGAGGTCTGTGGTTCAAGTCCACATATCCCCACCATTTTTGTCTCTATAAAATGCCTACTGACATCTTTCTCTTATCTTATCTTATCTTATCTTATGATATAATAAAACACATGAAAAATAACCCGAAACCTTCCACCATCAAAGGCACAGTCACGCGTGAAGGTGGAGCCAAACCAAAACCCCATGAATACATTACGGCAGAAGCACTTGCTGATTCCGGTTATAATGTTCGTTTTATTCCTAGTAGCGTAAATATTGGCATGGCAGATTGCTATGTGAATAATACGATATTTGAAATTAAGGCGCCTGAAGGTAAAACTACAGATTGCATTGAGCGTAATCTCAGGAAAGCCGTAGACCACCAATCGCCCAATATCGTCCTGGATTCTTTTCGAATGAAAAACATTCAAGATAAAAGTATCCAAAATTTTTTGATAGAGCGTTTGAGTCGCAGGCATGGTATACAGCGCATTATTTTTGTAAACCGCAAGCGCGAAGCTATGCATAAGTTCAAACACATATTAGACTCTCCAACTAATATCAAATGATAATGGAGTAGTCTAAATAATGATTACAAAAAGCCAACAAAAAGGGTATATTAGTGCTATGAAATACTACAATAATATACCCAAATCTATT
>JAFWNJ010000015.1 GCA_017510425.1 Candidatus Saccharimonadota bacterium | reverse complement strand
TCAGCGCCAGGCTACCAAGGATGCTGGTAAAATCGCCGGTCTCGAAGTCAAGCGTATTATTAACGAGCCGACCGCCGCAGCCCTAGCCTACGGCCTCGAAGGCAAGAAGGATGAGAAAATCGCCGTTTTCGACCTCGGTGGTGGTACTTTCGATGTGTCCATCATGGACATCGGCGACGGTGTCTTCGAAGTATTGAGTACCAATGGTGATACGCACCTCGGTGGTGAGGATTTCGATAATCTCATCGTTAATTTCCTAGTCGACGAATTCAAGAAGGAATCCGGTATCGATATTAAAGGCGATGCCGCTGCCATGCAGCGTGTCAAGGATGAAGCCGAGAAAGCCAAGAAGGAGTTGTCAAGCTCCACTTCCACCGACATTAATCTTCCTTTCCTTTCAGCCGATGCCGATGGCCCGAAGCATTTCGAATACACTCTCACTCGTGCCAAGCTCGAGGAATTAGTCAGCGACCTTCTCGCTCGTCTCGAAGAGCCGGTTCGTAAAGCTTTGAAAGATGCTAAATTGGACACCAAGGATATCGACGAAGTCGTTATGGTCGGTGGCATGACCCGTATGCCAGCTGTCATCGAGAAAGTCAAATCCATCTTCGGCAAAGACCCAATGCAGGGCGTAAATCCAGACGAAGTCGTAGCCGTCGGTGCCGCCATCCAGGGCGGTGTCCTCCAGGGTGATGTTAAGGATGTCCTCCTACTCGATGTTACCCCGCTTACCCTCGGTATCGAAACCATGGGCGGCATCCGTACTCCCCTTATCGACCGCAACACCACCATTCCGACCAGCAAATCCGAAGCCTTCAGTACCGCTTCCGATAATCAGCCCCAGGTGGAAATTCACGTCCTCCAAGGCGAGCGCGAATTTGCCGCTGATAACAAATCTCTCGGCCGCTTCATCCTAGACGGTATCGCTCCAGCTCCCCGCGGCGTGCCTCAGATCGAAGTCACTTTCAATCTCGATGCCAACGGTATCTTGAATGTCACCGCTAAGGATAAGGGTACTGGTAAAGAACAGTCCATCACCATCCAAAACTCCGGCAACATGAGTAAGGAAGATATTGAGAAAGCTCGTGCCGAAGCCGAAGCTCACGCCGACGAAGACAAGAAGAAGAAGGATTCTATCGATGCCAAGAACCGCCTCGAGAACACCATCTATCAAGCTGAGAAAATGCCCGATGAATACAAGGACAAAATCAGCGACGATGACAAGGAGACTATCAAGAAGGCCGTCGAAGAAGCCAAGAAGGTTCTAAATGACACCTCCGCCGACAAGGACCATTACGAGTCCGCCACCAAGGAATTAAATGATAGAATCATGCCTATCGGCGCGAAACTCTATCAATCCGCCAGTGAAGATGCCAAGAAGGACGATTCTTCGGATAGTGGCAAATCTTCCGACAAGGACGAGCCGGTCGAAGGCGAAGTTATCGACAAGTAATCGATAGCCATCTCACCGATAGCTCACACAATATAAAAGCGACCCCCATCAAGGAGTCGCTTTTATATTACAAATGTATTCTAAGTCTTGTCAGTCTCTTTTTCAAAATGACTCCGGAAAGGCGGGAAGCAGAAACCAAATGAAAATAGAAACAAGAAACCATCCGCTCCTACCGCGCTACACAACGCACTGGATTACCGCGGTCGCGCGTCGAGCCGCCCAAGTTGACCGAATTATAGTAATAGAGTTGAGCGGTGCTCGCGCTTGGTAATTCAGAACTTCGAACGACGGACGACCAGAAGTTGCCGTTGTTGCCAACGCCGCTCAGCGAACCATACCAGGAGCCAGAGAGAGGAAGTTTAATAGCTGTGTTCCAGATGTTTGGGTTTTCTATCATTTGAGAACCGCTATCCCAGCCATATTGTTCAAATAAGTATCGGAAGGAGCCATTCGATGTATTATTGCCACTCTTGGGTAAAGTCCAGCCAGCTGGGCAGATGGATTGGTTTGCGTCTTGGTTGTTCGCAGTATAGCTATGGCTATCATTCATAGCAACAGCTGCAGTCCAGTTATAGTAGTTACCGAGATGATAGTGGGAATCTCCTGTGGAGGAGATTTGGTTGCAGCGATTATTAGTGCTGTTCCATATGCCTCCAGCAGTGGCACAATCAGATTCCGAGCTATAGGAACCTGCGGCGCCATTCCAATAGAGTTCTCCTGGGTCGTAGGATTCGGAAACCATATAATAACCACCGCCATTAGTAGTCCAAGCAGTATCACTAGTTGCTTTCGTAGCAGAAGCTGGAGTCCAGCTAGCAGTGCTGTAGCTTGTGCCGTTCCAACCTAAGTCGGTAGTAGTATTATTGTAGGTTACACTGCCATCTGTTTTGATGTCATGATCTAGGTTCTGGGTCATCCATAGATTACCGTCTTTTAGTTTAGCTACACAGTAGGTTTTATCATCACGCTTATCGGCTAAGTAATATTGTGAGTCTTCAGTCATGTTGCTTAGTATGGTGGCTTTATTGGAGGAAGTGAGGTCTTGCATATACTTAAGACCTGGGACAGGAGTAGTACAGGAAATAGGTGGAGTAAGTGCGCCAGGTGCTAGATGAGAAGATGGATGAACTAATGTGTATATTACTTGCCCACTATATGTATCTGCTGGTTGAGTCTTAGAGATGTAAGCGGCATAAGTAGTAGTAAGCTTTACTCCACCAGTAGTTTCAGTCATGTCAGTACCTGAGTTCTTGTGGGCTACTTTGACGTATTCATTTGGAACTACGTGATAGTTACTAAATGGAGCTTGAGTAGCACCAGATTCTGCTTGGCTAGGAAGTGCTACATTGGGAGCAGAATCAATAGTGAAGGCATTGTCGGTTGTGGTATCACCACTATCCTGAGTCATAGTAAGTTTCATAGCCCAGTTAGATACATCAGGATTTCCTGCTGATGTGGCTAATCCTGATTCTATAGCAGCATTACCGCTAGCTGATGTTCCGACTAGTTTATTACTATTCTCTCCACCTATTTCATCTCCTGTATATCCTGCAGCATAAATAGCGAATCCTTCATTATCATTACAGAATACATGCATAGTAGTAGTACCAATATTAGGAGTATAGGTACCATTATTAATATTAGCATTATGGGAATCCTGCCCAGTACCGGACATAGTACAAGACATAGGGACTGTAATACTAATTTGATCTACAGTAGAATTATCATCGGCTGAGACATAGGTAGATGCTAATATAGTGCCAGCAAGGATAGTGATACTTGCTAGGCTTAGTGGGATTAGATTTAGTTTATTTGTATTCATTATATGACCTTTCATTAATTCAATAATAGCATAATCATTATATTAATACTACCCCCTCCGCGAATGCATCAAGCAGAACACAACACGATTCTTCGTTATTCTATGGTCAAAGTAGAGGCTAAAATAGTGCCAAAAGGGAGCGTAGTTATTATTAGTATTACAAATTATTAGCAATACTCGGTTATATCATTAACAAAGCTTTATGGCTGGGCGATGGTGAAGGATTTGCCAGATGGTGGAGCTGCGTATGTAGATGTAGTTTGTCCATAAAGACGGCTAGTAGTATTGTTAATACTATTCCCGTTTGTTTGAGGGATGGTTATAGACCAGGTGGTGGCGGAGTTGCCGGCAAATAAGAACATGTCGTTCATGAACGTCACGTTAGAAGTATTCCAGGAAGAGAGATCCAAAGTAAAAGTGGTGGCGGAGTAGCCGGCACGATAGAACATGTTCCTCATGTCTGTTACGTTGGAGGTATTCCAGGAAGAGAGATCCAAAGTAAAGGTGGTGGCGGAGGAGCCGGCATAATAGAACATGTTCCTCATGTCTGTTACGTTGGAGGTATTCCAGGAAGAGAGATCGCCGATAGACCAGGTGGTGGCGGAGTAGCCGGCAAAACGGAACATGTAGCTCGTGTCTGTCACGTTAGAAGTATTCCAGGAAGAGAGATCCAGAGTAAAGGTGGTAGCGGAGCGGCCGGCAAAATCGAACATGTAGCTCATGTTTGTCACGTTGGAAGTATTCCAGGAAGAGAGGTCACCAATAGACCAGGTGGTGGAGGAGAAGCCAGCATAATTGAACATGCCGCTCATATTTGTCACGTTGGAAGTATTCCAGGAAGAGAGGTCCAAAGTAAAGGTGGTGGCGGAGTGGCCGGCGCTAGAGAACATGTTGCTCATATTTGTCACGTTAGAAGTATTCCAGGAAGAGAGATCCAAAGTAAAGGTGGTGGCGGAGTAGCCGGCAAAATCGAACATGTAGCTCATATTTGTCACGTTGGAAGTATTCCAGGAGGAGAGATCGCCGATAGACCAGGTGGTGGTGGAGCTGCCGGCACCGGAGAACATGTAGCTCATATTTGTCACGTTGGAAGTATTCCAGGAAGAGAGGTCCAAAGTAAAGGTGGTGGCGGAGTGGCCAGTACCATAGAACATGCAGCTCGTATTCGTCACGTTGGAAGTATCCCAATCGTTGATACCAGAAATCTCAGAAAGACTGGCGAAGAGATAAAACATAAAAGATGAATCAGAGGGCAGGAAAATTTTTTCTCCTTCTGTATAGAAATGCATAATACCAGCATCGTTAGTATTATCAAAGACGATATAAATTGGTTTCTTAGATGCTGTAGACGAGATAGTGTTCATTTCGGAGGGAGTGAAATCTACAGGAGTAGAGGTTTTAAGGTGAACGTTAATAGATTTAATATATTCATCATATGCGTGCTCCCAATCATAATCACCATCCGGGTCAAATTCTGGAGTAATGGTAGTTTCTTCACCATTTACAACTGTAGCGGCAAGAGATTTTAATTTAGAGTTAACTACTTTTCCGGTATCCAGCACAGCAGGATTAGCAATAGGTGTCTCATGATTGCTTGGATGAACCAGAGTATAAATAACCTGTCCACTATACGTATCAGCAGCTTGAGTCTTAGAAATGTAAGCAGCGTAGGTGGTAGTAAGCTTTACTCCACCAGTAGATGTAGTCATATCGGTCATGGAATTCTTGTACGCGACTTTGGTATATTCGTTTGGTACTACATGGTATTGTGAGAATGAAGCAGGAGTTGCAGATTGTTCTGCTTGACTAGGCAGAGCTACATTTGGTGCAGAATCAATGGTGTAGGCATTAGTACCAGTCGTATCACCAGAATCCTGAGTTATGGCTAGTTTCATCGCCCAGTTAGATATGTCAGGAGTTCCTGTAGTTGTAGCTAGACCTGATTCTATGGTACTATTTCCACTAGCATTGGTTCCGACTAATTTATTACTATTCTCTCCACCTATTTCATCATTAGTATATCCTGCTGCATAGATAGCGAATCCTTCATTATCATTACAAAATACATGCATAGTAGTAGTACCAATGTCTGGTGTATAGGTACCATTATTAATATTAGTATTATGACTATCCATACCAGTACCGGACATAGTACAGGACATGGGAACAGTGATATTGATTTCGTCTACTACGTCATCGGCAGAGACTCCACCCGACATTAAGAAAGTTCCAGTAAGTATTGTAATGCCAGCAATACCTACGGGAGCTATCAGGCTTAAATCTAATTCTTTCTTCATGATTTCATGATATCATGCTTATGTCTTTTACAAAGGAAACTCCAAACATTTAACCAGCCAAACTTTATGTTATAATGTCCTCATGAAGATTATTTTCCCCGAAATCACTAATAATCTAATTGCTAAGGAGGCTATCAAATCTTTCCCCGATATCGATTTCCTTCCCGCCTCCAGTCTGGAAGAAGCCACCGAGATGTTACAGCAGGGCACCGCCGATTCCATGATTTCCGGACTTGACCACTCTTCTCGCGACGTTCTTCTCGCTTATAAGGACCATATCCCACTAAAATCCGCCTATTTCTCTAGTTGTTTCATCTGCGAAAAGGCCGGCCAACTCCTCGCCATCGCCGATGGCGGCGTGAACAAGCAGCCGACTAACGAGCAATTCTATACCATCATCGAAGACACTGCTATTACTTTTCAGAAATACACCGGCCTGCAGCCGAAAATCGCAATCCTTTCCTATTCCACCTACGGCTCCGGCGGCAAGAATCCAGATCTTGAGAAGTTCAATTACGCTATTGCTGGGATTAAGCAAAATCACCCAGATTGGGTAATAGACGGCGAAATGCAGCTCGATGCCGCCGTCAATCCCTCAGTCGCCGCTAAGAAGACCCCCACCAGCCCCCTGGGGGGAACTGCGAACATCCTCATCACCCCAGACCTCAATTCCGGCAACATCCTCTATAAATCTCTTGAACAATTCGGCGGTTTCACCATCGCCGGCCCCCTCATTCAAGGCTTCACAATTCCCTTGGCTGATCTTTCTCGAGGCAGTACGACCGAAGACGTTATATTAACTATTAAGATAATACTCAAATTGTGTTTAGAGGAATCTGTCGGAGGTTACGACCGAGACAGAAAGGGCGCGAGCCCCTCGGGCGAGGGCGCGAGCGACCCTGTGTCCGAAAAACACAATTTGAGTATTTAATAAAAGGAGATTTATTATGCTTTACTTCGGTACGGATGGCATCCGCCAAACAGCCGACAAATTCACCCCAGAATTCCTCACTAAAATTATCAAAGGCCTAGCCGACTATGCCGGCGATCAAATCAAGGTCATGCTTGGCGGCGACACCCGCGAGTCCACCGAATGGATTATCCAGGACCTCGCTGCCGCTCTCGAAACCTTCGGTATCGAATACGGCAATGTTGGCGTACTCCCTACTCCCGCCATCAATTACTGTTTTTACCAAATGGGGTTCGATTTCGCCATCGATGTCACCGCCTCTCACAATCCCTACACCGATAACGGTATCAAAATTTTCGAGCGTGGCGAATCCTCTGGCCAGAAACTCTGCCCGAAAGGCTGTGAAGCTATCGAACAGGCTCTCGCCTCAGACTATTCATGCGAGCTTGTCTCCACTACTCTAAGGGAAGACCTCCACGACGAAGCCTTGAATCTCTATCTTGACCACCTAGATCAATACATCGGGGATGTCGATTTTTCTAACCTCAATATCGGTCTCGACTGCGCTAATGGCGCTACCAGCGCTATTAATAAAACCATCTTCGAAAAACACGGTGCCAAAGTTACCTTAATTAATTCCGACTCATCCTATAACACCAAGATTAATCATGATTGCGGTAGTACCCACCTCGAACCTCTCCAAGCCCTCGTCCAGTCAAACCACCTAGATTGCGGCATCGCTTTCGACGGCGACGGCGATCGTTGTCTCATGCTTGATAAAAATGGCAATGTCATCGACGGTGATCAAATCATCGCCATCCTAGCGCACCACCTAAATCTCGATGCCATCGCCGTTACGGTCATGGCTAATCAAGGCCTCTTGAACTGGGCTAAAGCCAGCAGTATCAGAACCGAAATCACCGCCGTCGGCGACTCTAACGTCGCCCTCGCCATGCGCGAAAAAGATATCAAAATCGGCGGGGAACAATCCGGTCACATCATTCTGCCCGGCGAATCCACCGGTGACGGTATATTGACATCCCTTATGGTCCTAAAAACCATCGCTGAGACGGGTAAATCCTTACGCGAACTTGCCGAACTCTACCGAAAATCCCCTCAAGTCATGGTAAATGCGCCTGCCTCTACCGAGCAGAAACATACCTTCGAGACATCCGACACAGTAAAAGCCCTGCTGGACGAATATAGCAGCAGACTCGCCCCACTTTCCGGCCGCCTCCTCGTCCGCCCTTCCGGCACCGAGCCACTTATTCGTATCACGGTCTGGGGCGACGACGAATCCGCCATTGCTGCCCTCGCCAATGAACTAAAAGATAAATTAGGAGAAATCTTATGAAAGAACTAGAAATCGGTTATTATTTTACTCATCTTGATGAGTTTTTCGCCCCCGAGCTATTCGATAATTGCGAAAACGTCTGGACCCCATTAAACAGAATCAATGACTATCTCGATCAAAAAGTCGTCCAGCCAGGCCTGAAAGAAAACCACGCCACCATCGGTGAATATGTTTCCATTACTGGTAATTATTACATCGGCGAAGGCACCGTTATCGGCGCCAACGTCAGCATTGAAGGGCCAGTCTACATTGGCAAAAATGTCACCATCCAATCCGGCGCTCTGCTTCGCCCCGGCACTATCATCGGTGATAATGCCGTAATCGGCCACGCCTGCGAGACCAAGCATTGCATTATCCAAAACGGCGCCAAAGTTCAGAGTTTCACTTTCTGTGGCGATTCCCTTATCGGTAAATCCACTCGTATCGGCAGCGGCACCATCCTTGCCAATCGTCGTTTCGACCAAAGCAACATCATTCTAAAAATCAATGGCGAGAAGATCGTAACCGACACCGATTTCTTCGGCGCCATCATCGGCGACAATACCAGGTTAGGCGCCAATTGTACTTCCACCCCAGGCACTCTGATCGGTCCTTATACCTGGATTTTACCCACTGTACAAGTTAGAAACTTCGTCCCTGCCGAAAAGCGTGTTTTACCTCCTACCGACCTCACTATCGTCGATAACCCTCGACACGACCTAAAACCCTAACATCATTATCACCACTGGCAACAAATAAATCTGCAGAGCATTCGGTAGTCCCGAGAAGAAACAGATTGAGACTCCATAAGCTACCAATAAGCTGAGGACTGCAGCCCTCACTGTCTTTCTCCGCCAAGCAGCAATCAATAGCAAGACAATCGTTAGCATAAACAGGGAAACACCAACCAGTCCTGTTTCTAAAAGTAGCGAAATGTACTCATTTTGCACGATTTCCTTCGGCGCTGGCGACAGATTATTATCGTATAGCGCTTGCCCAGCTCCACCCAGTCCTACGCCTATGAGCATCCTAGTGGGATTCTGTGACCAAATCTCGAGCGCAGCCTTTGATAGCCTCAGCCGAGTTTCTGTCGATTCCTCCACATAACCATCAAACACTGATTCTTCTCTGTTATCTTCAAAGTTTTCCACAGGTTTTTCCACAGGCAACTTTTCCCTATTTTCTGAATCCGCCTCAATCTCTCCATCCCTAGGATTATCATTTTTTTCTCGCACATCAATTATACCTAAAGAAAGGTGATTTAAGACCTTCGTCACACCTGTTACGTATGTGTCATTCGTCGGCGACATCGCCGCCATAATACCCTGCAGATTCAGTGTAAACAGGAAAGAGAGAATCACCGCCCCCCACACACTCAGCACTCGCTTCACTAACTTACCTCGCTCCCCTTTTCTCGTCGCCATCAGCACAAACGCCGACATAAAGCACAACCCCACGATAAACGCATAAATCGCCCCTCGCGAAAATGTCAAAAATAGTATCATAACTGTCACGAAGAAGCAGAACCAAATAAAATTAGAGCTTAAAAGCTTTACCTGGTTCTGTTTTTTTAGATAAATCAAAGCCGCTATCATCGCTGGCGCGAGCAGCAAATTTCCCATAAATTGTGGTTCTATCGCAAGCCCATTCGGATGTGGGAATCCAAACATTCTATACGTGCACCCATCGCACATCAGGGAATACTCTTGCGGCACACCCGCAAGATCTAACACACACTGCAAAACGCACCATCCGCATGCGAATAATGTCGACCCGAAAAACCACTTCCAGAATTTCAACCTAAACTCATCGTCAAAAATATTCCTAATCTTCCATACGATAAACCCAGCAATATAGATTAGCCACAGCACCCCAGCAGTTAAGATTCCCCTCGTCACATTCAGCGACCATATTACCGACAAAGTCACCCAGATAGGGAACAGTAGCCACGCCCATTTACTAAGTACCCCTGAAAACAACTCTTTTTTCGCCAGCAAGTATATCCCTCCAACAAGATCAAACATCACCAGCCAGATCAAGGGAATCGACAGTTCGAAATTCATCGACTCACTCGCCCCCAAGCCGATCACTGGAAAATACGAGAAAAACAAGCAAAGCGGTAATATTAGCACGAGAAACCGAAGTAATTTCTCAAAACCTAGAAACCCTGAACCGGAGGTATTTTTACTTAACCTTTTCATCAATATATTCCCGTATTTCTTTATCAAACCTCTCCGCCGCATATTCCTTCACACTTTCAGAAACTTTCTTAGAGTCAAATTTCATTTTCTCGAACCTCAGAATCGCCTCCGCCAGCGACTTAGCCGACTGTTTAGGAAATAACACGCCATTCTTACCATCCCGTACATAGTCAAGCGCCCCACCTTGGCCATAGGCAATCACCGGACATCCCGCCGCCAAGGCTTCCACCGGCGCAATCCCAAAAGGCTCGAAACTAGGGAACAAATAGCCCCTGGCAAACCTAAGAATCCGCGCTAAATCATCTTTTTCCTGTAGCGGCAAAAACCGAACTAAGCTAGATCCCTCCGCCATTTTAACTAGTTTCTTATGCTCAGGACCTTCACCAATCACCAGTAAATGTCGCTGAGCCATCAGGCACGCCCTCACCGCGAGGTCAATCCTTTTCCAATTCACTTGACGAGAAGTAGTAACATATGTCCTAGCTAAATCCAAGTTTTCCACAAGCTGCGAACAACATCCACATTGACAATTTCCAGATTTATTGTTTCCCTTGCAATTCTTACACTCTTGACATTTACACAAATTATTACATAGCATGAAATCCTCAATCTCTACCGGAGGATGAATCACTGTCGCTTCCCTACCATAATACTGTTTAATTGCCCCCCTCGCATACTTCGATATCGTCACATAATAATCCGGCCTCTGCGCTGCTTTAAAATCCGCCGATCTGAGCGGCCTAACAAATAGCTTGAAGAAAAATCTCACGAAGGGATTCAGTATCCCGAACCCCGGATTCTTCACATATTCATCGTACATCTGCCAATAATATTGAGTTGGCACATGACAATACGAAATGTGAATTCCAGCTGGATTCTTACTCTTCTTCCCTTTTTCGTGAAGCCACTTTCCCGACTTCACGGATTTTGCCTCAGCTCCAGTTACAGATATGATTAGATCATATTCAGAGAGATCAAGATGCGAGAAATACCTCTGCCGAAGCGGCCCCAGCACCCGTCGCATTTTTGTCGGAAAAATCTGCAGCCATCCAGTCCTCACGTCCGCCTTTTTAAACCAAGTGATTCCCTTCGGGTCATATTTCGAAGTAAAAATCGGCGCCTTAGGATACAGCTTATGAAACTCCAACAACACCTTCTCCGCTCCCCCCACATTGGTTAGCCAATCACATACCAGAGCAACCTTCATCAGCTACTTCGCTCCTTCACCCCTGAATACAGCCGCAATCGTTCTAAAGAATATTGATGTATCCAAAGCCAGCGACCAGTTTCTCACGTAATAGATATCAAGCGCCCGCCTCTCTTCAAATGGAATATTCCTTCTCCCGCTCACCTGTGCAAATCCAGTCAACCCCGATTTCACCGTTAGAAGCAACGACCTATCACCGTATTCTCTCAGTTCCCCCGGCAGTAGCGCCCTCGGTCCGATTAATGAAATGTCTCCTTTCAAGATATTAAATAGCTGCGGCAGCTCATCAATCGAAGTCTTTCTGAGAAACTTACCAATTCTCGTAATGCGCGGATCGTCCTTCAGATAATCCCCATTTTTTCTATACTTCTTGATTAGCTCCGGCTTACCCATCTTCACAAAAGCCTCCTCCGTCGTCAGTCCACTGTATTCCGGCTTCATCGTGCGAAATTTATAGCACTTGAATTTCCGATTATACTGAGTCAGCCTCTCATCCACATAAAAAGCCGAGTGTTTCAAATCCGCCAGTTTCAAAATCACCCAGACAATCATCATCGGTATAATCGCAACCACAATTGCAACCAAAGAAAAAACAATGTCAAACGCTCTCTTTATCACCGCATTTACCCCAGCCAGTGGTGTCACCATTACGAGCACCGCTGGAGTATTACCAATCAGCTCCATTTCACCAAAGTGTGACGACAAAGCCGTCTCGCTCGGTACGAAATAGTATAACAAATGCCGATTCACTGCCTGTTTATACACATACTCTGTCGATTTCTCATCTGTTTGAAAAATCACATCCGCCCTCATTTTGCGCAAAGCTTCCTTCAGCGAAGAATACTGGTGCTCTTTTAGGTCATCCGGTATGTACCTTCTATTCGCAACCACGCCAGCCAGCTTATAGCCCGATTCTGGATTCGAAGCAATATAGTCAGCCAAATACTCTGTATTTTTGGAGTTCCCGACAATCAGCACTCTCCGGGTAGCAAAATCTTTCCGGAAAACCTGTCGAATAATCAATCGCACAATCATACGCTCTGCCACCAAGAATACGAAACAAAGCACCATAGCAGTCACTGCCATCACCCTCACCGGGAAGACATTCTCCCCCTTAAAGAAATCATACACAATTAATGCTGCAACCGACAGCACCGCCGCTAGTAACAACCTCCCCCACTCAATAGATTTTGAACGGCCAAAAATCACCGACTTCCGATAAAGCCCTAGTGCTGCCAGTATGATTATCATCACTGGCACCACCAAAACCACCGCTAGAACAAAATCTAGAAGCTGCGCCTCAAACGCATACGGCCTCGGATCCACGTGTATCCGAATAATATACGCTGCTGCAAACGACATAATAATCGCTATTGCATCGCCAATAATTAACGAGATCCTCAGGAAAAGATCTGACTTTTTCTTCATAAGACGATTATACCATAATTTTAATCAAGACTATTCCACCGTCACAGATTTTGCCAAATTCCTCGGCTGATCCACATCATACCCCTTCGCTACCGTCACATAATACGCCAGTAGCTGCAAGACTAAGTTCATAATCAACGGAGCAAATAGCTCCGCATCTACATCAAGTCTTATCACGTCGTCCACCGGTAAGTCAAAACTCTCCTCATTAGTTATGGCCAGCACATGGCCACCCCTAGCCAGCACTTCTTGCAAATTCGAAATCGCTTTATCGTATAATTCACCCTTAGGTAATAGTGCAATCTCGAAGAACCTATCATCAATCAAAGCCAGTGGTCCGTGTTTTAGCTCACCAAACGCATAAGCATTGGCATCCACATAAGATATTTCCTTAAGCTTCAATGCCCCTTCCATCGCTGTCGGGTAAGCCGTGTCCCGTCCAAGATAAATCCCATGTTCATAAGCCGCATATTTACCCGCCAAACCATTCACGCTGTCTTTAACTGATTCCAGTGTTTTCCTAATCGTTTCCGGCAGATGAGCAATCTCTTTCACATAAGGCCTCAATATGGAAGTACGTACACCCTTAGCCTGCGCAATGGTCAGTCCAAATATCACCATCGCCACCACCTGAGAAGTAAACGCCTTCGTCGAAGCTACCGAAATCTCCGGCCCCACATGGACATAAGTTCCACCGTCCACCTCTCGTGCAATAGTTGAACCAATCGCATTCACTATCCCAATTGTCGTCACACCCTGTTTCTTGATTTCTCTGAGACACGCTAAAGTATCCGCCGTCTCTCCCGATTGCGACACGATTAATGCCACCGAATCCTTCGGTATATAAACCTGGCGATATCTATATTCCGATGCCACTACCGGCTCAATCGTAATCTCAGGCGTAAACTTCTCGATGTAATACGATGCCAGAAGTCCCGCATGGTAAGCCGTCCCACAGCCCACGATGATTAAATGTTTAATCTTTCTCAGCTGAGCCTCCGACAGCCCTGGTCCACCTAGCCTTACCGTCCCCTCCCTCTCATTGACTCTGCCTCTCAGGGTTTCAATTAATGATTCCGGCTGCTCCATTATCTCTTTCAATAGGAAGTGATCATATCCACCTTTCTGAATGGCAGATAAATTCGTCTCAATCTCCTCTACCTTGGCCGAAACCGGCTCCGCCTTCAGAGTCTTTATTTCGACACTATCACTTTTAACTGTAGCCACTTCGCCATCGTTTAGATAAATAGCCTGCTTCGTGTGACCGACTAGAGCCGATGCATCCGAAGCAATCATAGTCTCACCGTGCCCCACTCCAATCACGAGCGGCGAACCGCTTCTCGCTACCACGATTTCATCCGGCTGTTTTACCGACACCACCGCAATTCCGTAGGTGCCTTTTACCAACTTTAGTGCTTGTACCACCGCATTTACTAGCGGGTGTGCACCATCTTTATAAAAAGAATCGATTAGCGCCGCTAGCACCTCCGAATCAGTCTCCGACTTAAATTCGTGTTCTTTCAGCTGTTGCTTCAATTCTTTATAATTCTCGATAATTCCGTTATGTACTAAATAAATCGGCCCTGCCTGATGCGGATGAGCATTCGTCTCAGACGGCTCACCGTGAGTCGCCCAACGCGTATGGCCAATACCGATTCGGTCCTCTCTTCGAGCATGAGCTAGTTTCTCCTCCAGATTCGTTATCTTACCCTTAGCCCTTAGAAGTGTCGCCACACCATCTTCTGCCAATGTCACAATCCCTGCCGAATCATAACCTCGGTATTCTAGTCTCTTTAGTCCTGAAATCAAAAAATCCTGCGCATTTTTATCGCCGACATATCCTACAATCCCGCACATTTTTCCTCCTTTTAGATTAAGACCATTATATCATTAATCCTGCCCGCAAAACAAAATATGAGAAAAAACGCGCCCCGCTCTGGATGCTCATCGTACTATATATTATTATGACAATTCTTACCATTATCAGCTGGGCCGGCCCCCTCTCTATCCTGCCATATGTCGGCTCGTTAATCTACGCTTGGTCCCTCTGGTATGGTAAAGTCAAATGGATTCGCCTCTGCAACGCCATCGGCAATTCGCCCTACCTTATCTACACGCTCCTAACCGGCAATTATGCCCTCTTTATTATGACTCTGCTTGAAGTCATCTCCGCCGCCGTCGGCTTCATCCGCCTCGATATCCTCGGCGCCCGAAAGACGAAGAAACGAGAGCCAAGAAAAACGGCTTAGTCTCCAATTTATCACAAATATAACAAAAAGCCGACCACACTAAGTAGCCGGCTTTATTGTTTACTTTACCTGAGTGCCATTCACGTAAAGTTTATAACCATTTGCATGGATATTGCCGTTTGTCGTATCGGCATTTGTGAGCGATTTAACATAAGTATCGCCCATTAAAGTTATCGAGCTAGAGCTATCTAAGGTAAGCTCAACTTCGCCCATATTGTCACTATTAATAACGCCGCTAAATGATGAACCGTTAGCAAGATTCATTGTTAGCTTCGAGATAGAATCTACGACAATATTACCGGTTGCCTTTTGATTAGTCATATTAAGCGTAACCGTACCGCCATTGCTACCAGAATTACCCCAAGAATCTTTCTGAATCCTTAAGAAGTTACCAGTATCATCGTTGTTTACGATCGTGTTATTCTCAAGGTTAATCTCCGCAGTGGTGTTCGTTACATAGAAGCCATCACCCTTATTAGTCGTGATAGTTGAGTTCTTGGCAGTAAAGACAGCCTTACCGGTTGCCGCATCGCCACTCATAGATTGATAAAGGAAGATATTCTTATAAGTAGTAGATTGGCCGTTGAGCGAGCTATTGGTGTCAGTCAAAGTTACATTTTCAAGCGTAATGCTATTCTTGCCCTCGATAATTGCACCCTCGGAAGCGGTAGCGATTAGTGTGGCGTTCTTTACGGTAATATCTGCCGTAGAATAGATAGCCGGAGATCCTTTGCCGGTCGTCTTATAAGTACCTTTGTTTACCGTAACAGTTCCACCGCCACGATCTGAACGAATCGCTGCGCTGGAAGTACCAGCTGTAGTAATAGTAAGGTTTTCAGCATTCATTATGCCACCACCAGTGGTCATAATACCACCAGAGTTATCCTTGCTCGTTGTAATGGTAGAATCGTAAATATTTACCGTAGTACCGTCAGACGACGAGTTATTAGTCGTAGCTGAACCGCCATAGCTAAATACACCATTAGCGCCAGTTGCATCGGTTGCAATATTAGCATTTTTAATGGTTAAATTCGCACCACCCTTAGCGATAATAGCCGAGTTGGTGCCATAAAAACTAGTATTGTCGCCGCCGTCTGAATCACCGGTTTTAGTGACTGTAATTCCAGATAAAGTGGCTGTAATATCTCCGGATACGGAAATGATGTTCTCGTCGGCGTTAGATGATGAGAATTCACCACTTGTGATATCCTCGTCCGACGTAATCTCTTTAACTGTCGAATAGGACGCGGATGATGAACCGCCACCACCACTCATTGCTGGCACACTACCCCCACTAGTAGTATAGTTAGAGTTTACCGTATCAATAATCAAGAACCACAATACACCTAGAGTTACAACCAAAGCGGCGATTATAGCGGCATATGTGATTTTATCTTTCTTGCGCACTTAATCTCCTTCCTTTTCTTCAGCTATTGCTCTCAGAATTATTTTCGTCGCTTG
Source organism: Candidatus Saccharimonadota bacterium (assembly GCA_017510425.1). GTDB lineage: Bacteria > Patescibacteriota > Saccharimonadia > Saccharimonadales > Saccharimonadaceae > Nanosyncoccus. Next base: position 10,669 of record JAFWNJ010000015.1, on the reverse strand, counting down.
GTTTTTCTGGTGGAGTGCCACCTTGGCCGTTTGAGCCATTTTCACCACTAGGCATTTCTGGTGGAGTACCGCCACCGCCTGGCATTTGTTGTGATGATGAACTGCTGGTTGCATTACCAGTTCCTAAGGTCTTCGTATAAACAAAGAAAGCCGCAGTAGAAATAACTGCGCCCACTAATACACCAATTACAAAGAGAATTATTTTCTCTTTCGTAACATCTTTCTTTTTAATATTTTCGTTTTCCATAAGCTTGTTCTCCTTTTAATTATTATACAATACAATTATTGACCGTTTTCCTGAAATAGAACTTAAAAGTAAGCAAAGAGATTCGAACTTTTAAGAAAATATAGTTTTATTGGAGCCGTAGAGGCTTAAAACAATGACAATGAAGAAAATAAAAGAAATACAATGTCAATGATATAATAGTAAATAGAATATTGAACAATTATATCTTTAAAAAGGAGACCTTTATGGCATTACGACTAACTAATGAATGGGATAAAGTATTCCCTAAAAGCGACAAAGTAAACCACAGAAAGGTTTCTTTCAAAAACCATTTCGGAATTGAAATAGCGGCAGATTTATACGAACCAAAAGAAAGAAACGGCAAATTGCCGGCAATTGCTATTTCTGGACCATACGGTGCAGTTAAAGAGCAGTCATCTGGCCTCTACGCTCAAACCTTAGCGGAACGTGGGTTTCTGACCTTAGCTTTCGATCCATCATTTACTGGCGAATCCGGCGGTGAAACTCGTTATATGACCTCCCCGGATTTAAATGTAGAAGATTATCAGGCCGCAATAGATTACCTATCCAATCTAGACGAAGTAAACCCAGACAAACTGGCCATTATCGGCATTTGTGGTTGGGGCGGCATGGCGCTTCAGGCCGCCTGCCTTGAAACCCGCATTAAGGCCGTCATTGCTAGCACGATGTATGACATGACGCGTGCAGCTGGAAACGGCTATTTCGATGCGGATGATAATAGAGAAGCACGCAAGAATGCTCGCACGGCAATAAATAATCAGCGTACTGAAGATTATAAAAATGGCGAATATAAGCTCGCTGGTGGCGTAGTAGATCCAGTTCCAGACGATGCCCCACAGTTCCTTCAAGACTATCACGCATATTACAAAACACCGCGCGGCTACCATAAACGTAGCCTTAATTCTAACGGCGGCTGGGCTATTCAGACGAACGGCTCCCTCGCAAATACGCGCATTCTAACTTATGCTAATGAAATCGACATGCCAGTTTTGATTATTCACGGCGAAAAAGCGCATTCGCGCTATAATAGCGAAACGGCATTCGACATGATTACGGGTGAAACCAAAACCAACGGCGTAACTCCAGAACCATATACTGGCGTCTATCCGCTTGGAAGCACCAAAGTTGGCAATAAAGAACTCTACATCGTAGAGGGAGCTTCACACGTAGATTTGTATGATAATCTCGATAAGATTCCATTTGATAAGATCGAGAGTTTTCTAAAAGAGAGCCTTGAGGTTTAAATGAATAAAAAGCTAGCTATCTCTATTCCAATCTTGATTGCAATAATCGTTTCAGTTGTCGTTACAACAATCATGATAAACAACAAAGAATCAGACAAAGATCCAAATCTTTCGCCCGAAACAAATCAATCAATCGATAATGAGGAAATGACTATGGATAAAGTTTATATAAATATTAACAACAAGAAACTTGGAATAGATTTAGAGAATAACTCTACGACTTCAGCCTTAATAAAACTATTACCGCTAGAACTTTCGATGAACGACCTAAACAGCAACGAAAAGTACGCATATTTAGATAATTCTCTGCCGACCAATACTTATAGCCCGAAGCATATCGAAGCCGGTGACGTGATGCTATTTGGAGATAACTGTCTCGTAATCTTCTATGAATCATTCGTTACAAGCTATAGTTACTCAAAGATTGGACACATTAATAACCTACCAGAATTAGAAGACGGTAGCATTACCGTAAATCTAAACGCCGAATAACAAACACCGCTTCAGGAGCGCAACCTCAAAAGAAACGAGGTTTATATGGCAAAACGCATTCATGATATAAACAACAAAAAAAGCCCAAAGGCTTCTTTTATTTTCGTGGTGAGGAGCGAGTAGACGTTGTTGCTCGGCTTTGCATGGTGGTGGACTGGTGTATTGACCACCCCGAATATACGGCTAAGATCAAGGTTATACCTAAAAAGGACTATCCGGTGCTGATGCCGTGCGAGTTCTGAGGTATACTTTTGCAGGCAAAGGGATAAGGATGTCGCTTCGCTCCATGGGGATGTCGTGCTTCGCACTCCATTCGAACTTTTAAGAAGCATTTTTCTACCTACATTTACAAACTTAATGAATTATGTTATAACTAATACAGTATTTGGTTGGCACACATCAAACGTACATTACTATTTTGAAAGGTTGGTGATTATGTATGCCGAGAAATCCAGAATTGGACAGATTAAAGACGAAGCAGCAGTCACTTTTCGAACAGAAACAGGCCGCGTTCCAAAGATTTAAGGATTTACAGGAACGAATCAATACGGCTCATGATATCATGCAGTCAGCTTGGGATGAGCGTGTACGCGCTCGGGAATGTATGAATCGTGAATTTGAAGCAAGGCAGTCTGCCTACTCTCATCATGATTCCGTCTGGGATGAATACGGTCGCATTCGTGATTATAATAATTCCAGAATCGAATTGCTGAAGTGCGAAGCTGATGCCGAGCATCGTGCTATGCAGGATTGTTTCGAACAGGCCAGCAATGCGTATCAGTGTGGCGATAAGTCTGAGGCTCCCTACTATTCTCAGCAAGGACACGAACATAAGGATCGTCGCGACGCACTGAATGCCGAAATTTCCGAACTCGCTCGCGAAGTTAAACAGGCCAAGGCGAACGCTGAGGCTTCGGCTCCAAGAATTAGTTCCTACGCATTCGACTCCGCAAAGTCTGCTTTTGAATCAGCTAAAGCGCGCCATGAATCTGCGCAGGCAGACTTCAAGAGACTAAAAGCTCAGCGCGATTCCGCAAAAGCTGAGTTTGATCGTCTTCAAGCCCAGTTCAAGCAAGCTCAAGCCGCATTCAATCGTAAGCTTGAAGAAGTGAAGTCAGAGCGTACGGCCAAGAAACAGCAGGCCGTGGATAAAGTCAACATGGCGCTCATAAAATCAAATGCCCATTATCTCGGAACTATATTTGGCCATAATGCCAAGATTGTTCCAAGGAAAGACAGTAGTGGCAAAATTGACGTATACTTCGGTGGCTTAAATACTTCTGGTGACGGTATTGGTCATGGCCATGCCACAATTGATAGGAACGGAAATGTTACCTATCTCAGAGATGCATGGGTTACCGATAAAAAGCGGGATTATCTCATCGATGAAAACGCCGATAGATTCGGTGGAGAAACTCATAAGTTTTAAGTTCTTACTCGCCAACCAAACACTATTAAGGTCGACAACCGTCGGCCTTTTTTATGATATAATGCGTATATGTATTTAACAAAACCTGAGCGAGAAATAGCGGTATCTGCTTATGGGTTCAAAAATCTCATAGAAGACGACCATTATCAAGTTGATTATGACGTTTGGGTGTATCTTTTCCATGATAAGAATAATAAAAAATATGTTTTAATTGTTGCTGATTACATTGATTACTATTACGATGTTTTCCCTCATCTTTTGAAATTTGACTACGGGTTCGAAAAAATCGAGTTTGTTCTTCAACGAGAAATACCAATCAAAGACGAGAATCTCTTAATGAATTTACATGCCAACACGATCTTATTTGAATATACCGACTAATTTTTCACATGGTGAGGGGCGACCAGACGTTGTTGCTCGGCTTTACATGGTGGTAGACTGGTGTATTGACCACCCCAAATACACGGCTAAGATCAAGTTATGCCTAAGAAAGATTACCCAGTGCTAATGCCGTGTGAGTTCTGAGGTATACATATACAGGCAAAGAGATTCGAACTTTTAAAAATATATGGCTTTACTGGAGCCGTAGAGGCTCAAAACAATGACAATGGAGAAAATAAAAGAAATACAATGTCAATGGTATAATTAAGATATGGGTTGCTATGCTGATGTATTCGCAAAAAACTGTAGCATATTGGTGTATAAAAACGTATTACCAGATTTTTTGACGGATATATTTAACGATTGCGACAAACAGCACGAATTCGGTCAAAAAGCTTCCAAAATTGCAAAAAAGTACGGTTTAGATAATCTTGCGGATTGGTTGAAAGAGGATGAAAATAATGAGATGATCATTTTTGCCCAAAAAGTTTCAATCATTAAGAAACGCCTATCCATTTATGGCTATTCCGACGAGTACTATAAAGCTCAAATTACGAAAGCATTAGACGAGCGGAAAGAATGGTTAGAAGAATTAATAGAGGACAATAAAAGAGATATAGAATATGCTAATTCATTAAAAGAGGAATTGGATGGCTTGAGTCATTTTAGAGAAAATGGAGACGAGAATGTAGATCTCATTGCCAGAATAAAACAAATAGACTACACCGAGGGTGACGAACTAATAGATTCAATACCAGAAGACATAATTTTTTATGGGTGCATTCGAACACTTGAAGACGAAGACTATGTGATTCTTGACTATTCGGATTTAAACGGCGGTGGTTATATGGAAATATCTGAATTTAACAACAGAAGCAACAATCCCATAATTATAGTCGAGGGGCCAAATGATTACAATATTCTGAGTCAATCGTTGAGAATAATTTATCCAGAGTTAGTAGATAATATAACGTTCCTTGATATTGATAGTTACAAAGTCGAGAGCAATGCTGGAGCCGTGGTAAAGATGATAAAAAGCTTTGCTGGTGCAGGCATTAAAAATAGAATCCTTGCCGTTCTAGACAATGACACTGGTGCGAAGAGTGCATTGCGGTCCATAAAAAAACCTATCAAACTACCTAATAATTTAAAAATAGTACAATATCCTAATATAAAAATATGTGAAAGGTACCCGACGATTGGCCCTCAAGGCGAATCGATAATGGATATTAATGGTTTAGCTGGTGGTATAGAAATGTATTTAGGTGAAGAAATACTAACGAAAGACAACAAACTGGAAAAAGTAATGTGGACCAGCTATATGCCGGACGTTCAGGAATACCAAGGCGAGCTAGTTAATAAAAAGGACGTGAATAAACGTTTTAACGATATTGTAAAGAAAGTCGTGAATGAAAAGTATGTATATGATTTCACAGATCTAAAGACACTTTGGGATCATATTATACAAGAACTCAGTTCAATCAGTCCAATATAGCACCGCTCAACAAAAGCGCAACCTCTAAAGAAACGAGGTTATCATGGCAAAACGCCACACATTCAAAAAAGTTAAACCTGGCGAACCGATACCGGTTACTGCCAGGCAACTTGAAGACTTTATGCTCGAACATAACGGCAGATTTAATTCGCGCGATTACGATAAGTTCGAGCGTATGGAACTAATGGAATCGCCCGTCCGCGACGCGATACACGAATTAAAGACTTATTCCCTAGAAACGCTAGCACAGCGCTTCGATGTGCGCCTTTTTGGGCGCGGTAAGCGCGTTTTTGCGAGGTTAGACGCCGAAGACGACAATTGGTACTACTTTTCCCTCGCATACATTCCACGCGCGCTAAATAACCGCGACGTGAATGACGCGATAGTTCAGATGTTCTTCATTGGCAAGTGGCGTGTCCACAAGCTTTCACTCTGGGCCGAGCCGGAAGATATCAACCATTATAGCAACGATTCTAACAAAACATTCTATCATTTAGTCAATAGATAGCATCCACTTGGACACAATCGGGTTTTGAAAGTTATTGTGCAGAAAATAGGGGTGGGATTTTTTCTTGACCTTAAATAGTGGAACGTTGTGAAATATACGCGTGAAAAGCCTGCTAGCGGCGTCGAGAAGAGTACGTTTCATGATATAATAGAACTATAAATAAAAGGAATATATGAAGTATAGGGTCCTGGATTTATTTTCTGGTTGCGGCGGATTATCCTACGGTTTTGAATGCGCAGGTTTTCATATTGTTGCTGGCGTAGACAACTGGGAAGATTCTTTAGTTACATATCGCGCCAATCATAAAGGATCAAAAGGGATTCTTCTAGATTTAGGTAATTTTGATCCAGCTTCATTACACAAAGAAGTTGGTGACGTTGATGTTGTTATTGGTGGGCCACCTTGCCAGGGCTTTTCTCTTTCTGGGAAGCGTAATCCTAATGACCCGAGAAATAAACTATATAAAGGATTCGTTGATGTTGTCAAAGAATTTAGGCCAAAAGCATTTATCCTCGAGAATGTTCCAAACCTAGCTTCTATGGCTCAAGGAAAGATAAAAGACGCAATTATTAAAGAATTCTCAGAACTAGGCTATAACGTTAAATACAAAGTACTGTTAGCATCAGATTACGGTGTTCCTCAAAATAGGCGAAGAGTTATATTTGTCGGTTCGATATATAATGACAATTACGAGTATCCAACACCTACCAACAATGATGATAATCGCGTAACGACGTCTGAGGCATTGTCTGATCTGCCAGAAGAATCAGTAGATGACGGAACCATAAATACCCAGGTTCCACTTTCTGATTATCAAAAGTTAATGCGTAAACGAACCGATAAAATTTATAACCATGTAACAAGTGAACATAGTGAGCAAACTAAAAAGATTATTAGTTTAGTGCCGGACGGCGGAAATTACAAAGATCTTCCAGAAAAATATCGCTCTGTTAGAAATGTGCATATAGCATGGACTAGATATAATAGCGAAAAACCTAGCCTAACGATAGATACCGGGCATAGGCATCATTTTCACTATAAGTTTAACCGCATTCCAACAGTTCGCGAATCGGCAAGATTGCAATCATTCCCAGATGATTTTATATTTTATGGCTCAAAGACTAGTCAATATAAACAGGTCGGGAATGCTGTACCAACGCTTATGGCTAAAGCGGTTGCAGAAAAACTGCTAAAACATTTAAAGGAGAACTCATAAATGGCAATTTATAACACTCCAGGAAAATATTATTTTCGGTTACATCATGTACGCCCAAGGTTTAAAAACGATATCGAGAGTGTTTTGCTTTTTATGGCGTCAGAAATATCTCGTTTTTCCAAAATGGACGAACAGTCATTTAATGAAAATTTGAATAGTGCCATTAAGCGTTACCCCGGTAATAGTTCTGCCGTAGAAAAAACAATAAATAACTGGCGCACAGAGATATCTTCATTGTTTGGCTTGATAAAATGGGATGGAGATTATAGAGAGCCTTCCGCTATGGCAAAAGAGCTTGCAGATAACGAAGATTTAATGCAGTTCTTTAAACTGTTTTTATTCAAATTCCAATACCCAGGTGGTCATTTGAAATCCCAAGAGATTGCAAAAATGATAGAGGCCGGAGTATGTTTTAAGCCAGTAAAATACATAATCGAAGTATTATTGGCTGGGATGAAAAGTGAAAATGGTCATTTTGGTATTACTAAAGCCGAAGTTACTCATTGCATATTTAACGACTTGCGCGTCACTAGGAATCATGTTTCTCCGCAACAAACATATGAGCTTATTTCGAATAATCGACAAGAAAACTATGACTATGATTGCGACGGCGACGTAACGAGATATGCTGGCGATATCCTCGACTATATGGTTATAGCCGGATTGCTTAGCAGAAAAGCTAACTACAAGTATTATTTAAACACCTCTAGCGCGGCCGAGGCTATTGATATATTCATAAAAGACAATAATTACTATCATGACTATGACTCCTTTTATGAATCAACCAAAGAAATACTTCCGTCCAGCATATCTCCCCTACGAGAAAGCTGGTTTAACTACGTGAACGATGGCATAGACAAGCTAGATTTTTCTACCGATATTCTTTCCTTTGTTGATGATGGCTCTTCAGACGAAGAAAAAACCGCAGAACAAAAAGAAAAGTCTGAGTTTATTAATGATTTACTGTTGATGATTAGGGCTAGAATGAATTCTGGCGAAAAAGTTAAAACGAAAGTTATAGGTGATGCAGGTGAATCAATCACTATTCAACACGAACAGATGAGATTAATAAAGCTCGGCTGCAACGACCTGGCAAAATTGGTAAAGAAAATCCCAGAGCAATTTGCCGTCGGATATGATATTAGCTCGTTCGAGGGCAGTGGAAATATGCGACGCTATATTGAAGTCAAGACAACCGTGAGTTATGGTAAATTACATATTTACAATTTCCATATGACACCAAGCGAATGGAGCGCTGCAGAAACGAATGGCGATAATTATTACGTTTATAGGCTATCAATTTCAAAAGGCGACATATCATTATTTGTAATCAAAAATCCAGTAAAGCAGTACAAAAAAGACGAAACTATTGAAATTGTTCCACGCGACGGTGTGGATGTAAGATATTCGGAAAAATCAGGCGTGTATGAGGAAATATTGGCATGACAGGACAATATAAAGTCGCATCATTATTTTCCGGCTGTGGCGGCATGGACTTAGGTTGTGTTGGCGGCTTTGAGTTTTTGGGTAAAAAATATAAAAAACTTCCAACAAAACTTGTATATGCTATGGATTTTGACGAACCTATTTGTAATCTTTATAACTCGAACTTCGATCATATTTGCAATGTGCAAGATATTAACACTTTAAAGTCAGAAGAAGTGCCCGATCATGACATACTTACTGGTGGATTTCCTTGCCAGTCATTTTCAGTCGTAGCACAAAATCCAAAACGCTTGGGTTATAAAGATAGTGTTAAGGGAAAATTGTTCTTCGAAATGTGTAGAATTCTAAGAGATAAACAGCCCGAAGTGTTCGTTGCCGAAAACGTAAAAGGACTCCTGTCGGCGAATAAAGGTGAGGCGTTTCCGCTTGTTCTTCAAGAATTCAAAAACGCAGGTTACCATGTAACCTATAAGGTGCTTAATGCTTCAGAATATGGCGTACCACAAAAAAGAGAAAGAGTTTTTATTGTTGGTTTTAGAGATAAGATCTGCTTTGAACGTTTTCATTTTCCTAAACCAACCACAAAGGGCCACGAAGTACCTATAAGTAAAATCTTGGAATCTAACGTGGATGAGAAATATTTCTTTAGTCAAAAAGCAGTAGATGGCATGCTTAAATCAAAGAACTCGAAGACTATGAATAAAGGTCGCGCACAAGATGTTAACTCTCCATGCAATACGGTGGGGGCTCATTTAGCAAAAGTTAGCCTCAACAGCACAGACCCTGTACTAATGGATAATGGCAGATATAGAATGTTTACGCCTAGAGAAGTCGCCAGAATCCAATCATTCCCAGACTCATTCGAATTAACCGGCAGCAGAACTACTAATTACAAGGCACTAGGAAACGCAGTGGCGCCAGTGATGATGTGGAAAGTTACTCAAGAAATAATCAAAGCCCTTTCTAATAATGAATGAAGTTGCGCACATCCTTGAACACTACTCGAATCGCAACGAAAAAGGCTCTTTCTTTAGCGTTGCCACGTTTGGCGTAGATTCAAATGAAAGAGAGGTTCTTTTAAGAGAATTGTACCCTTTTGAACGACCAGACATATATTCCAATTACAATGGTAAAATTTATGGCTTAGAGCATTTTGAATATGATGCCCATGGTCGTGGTAAAAAAGGAAGTCTGCAACGTAGAGAAAATATCAAAATAAAACAATCCGTAGAAGAAGAAATAAAAGAAAAGTTTAAAGATCATGATTCAGTCACATCTTTTAGAGAATTAAAATCAAAAGCGAATGAAGAGGACTATAAAGCAAATTTCGTTGATTCATTTAAGACACATTATTCAAAAATAGATGAGTATAAAGATCATCTTTCAAAGACTTTCGGCGTAGATAGTGAAGATATTCCAATATGGTTTATTGCTGAAGATATGACTATGCTTGGCTCATACTTTGTTTGTCGAAATAAACCGAAACAAGGGGCCGAACCGGCGTTCCCTTTATTCTTTCCAGAAATAGAAAAATTATTTCTAAAAAGTAAAAAATTAGAAGGTATAATTTTTGCGGATAACTGCAATAAGGTACTAACAATAGTTAAACGAAATAAAAAAGCAGTAGAGATGCTAAAAAAGCATCACTACTATTTTGGTGAATCGCTATTTTTCTTTGAGCCAAAAATTGCAAGTACAGCCATTAAGATTTTCAGTGTAAAAGAATAAGGCTTCACTCAGTCCGCATCTAGGACAAATCTTCGTCTTATTATCCTCACGCGACAACGCAGGATAACCGATATATTCTTTGCCGCATTTAGGGCATTTGTGGCGCTCTTTAGCGGCCTTTGAACCACTAGTAGATAATTTACTCATATAAACTCCTTAGCCCTTGCGAGAAGCCTTGATCTCCATAAAGTACGCACCTATGTGGCTAGGCTTTTGTTAACGAAAAAATTGCGGATATTCTCGCAAGGTCTTTGTATTTAACCTTACTTTCGCGACAATTGCAAGTTTGAACTCGTCAAATAACAGATATGCAAAGCACCAAATACATATCTCCCCACACTTCCAAAACGCTTATGCTTGGTGTTTTCGAACTTATGTAATATACTTATGTTAATTGCGGTGCAGAGTTCTGCGCCTTTCTCGAGTAAGAGGGGGTAGCCCCTCATATTTTATGCGCAGATT
>JAFWNJ010000023.1 GCA_017510425.1 Candidatus Saccharimonadota bacterium | reverse complement strand
CAAAGGCGATCGACACCGGACAACTCAGAGCGACCTTGTCCGAAGCGATAGACGAAGCTTCAAAGATAACTGGCAAAGCCACGAAATAGACGCTCTCTATATCGGGGTTTCTCTAGAACTTTATTGGAACTTAACCCCGAATGAGTTCATCAAATACTGCGAGGCTCATTCGAGGCGAGAGAAATTCCGTATAGAGACAAGCGACGCGCTAAATTACCTACTCGGTCAGTATATCGGACTAGCGATACGGGCGCCAAAGAAGTATCCAGACCGACCATTCCTAACAAAAACGCAGGAAAAGAAGATGATGCCGATTACAGACGACATACTTCTCAAAACTGCCACTATGCTCGGAGCGAAAATAAATGGCAATGACCGTAGATGAGCTACAAGTTCTCATCACCGCACAAACAAGTAAATTCAACTCGGAAATAGCGAAAGTCCAGAGTCAGATTTCTGGGCTTGATAAAAACATAAAGAATACGAGTTCAAATCTCACTAAAAGCTTTGGTAGTCTAGCTGCCAAAGTTGTTTCTGTTGGTGCAATCATAAAGGCTACCGCAAGTTCAATAAATGCGGCAATGAACTTTATTGAAGATGAGAACTTGTTCCAAGTCTCAATGGGCAAATGGGCTGACGCGACACGCGACTGGTCTAACGAAGTTCAAAACTCGGTCGGCGTAAGTGCCGCATGGCTACGCAAATACTCTGGCGTAATGACGAATATGACCGCCTCAATGGGGCTAGCACAGGATCAAGCCGTAAAGCTAGGCAAAGGTATTGCCCTTTTGTCTAACGATATCGCTTCATTTTATAACATCTCTGCCGAATCAGCCTTTGAGAAGATTCAATCAGCTATGGCCGGAATGCCGAGGCCACTTCAGGAACTCGGTATTATGGTACGCGATAGCGAAGTCAAACAAGTAGCCTACGCGAATGGAATTGCTAGAACCGGCGATGAATTAAATACTACTCAAAAGGCGATGGCAACTTATCTTGCTATCTTGCAAAGAACTTCGAACGCACAAGGCGATCTAGCAAGAACCATCAATAGCCCGGCAAACCAATTCCGAATGCTCAAAACATCCATAAAAGATCTAGCCGTAGCGATTGGTACGATGTTTCAACCACTTCTACAAGTCGTTCTTCCCGTCCTAAACGCGATTGTAATTGCTACTACGAGAGCATTTCAGGCAATAGCCAGATTATTTGGAATCGAATTCGACGCAAGTGCTTATGCGGATGGTTTTTCTGACATAAGTGCTGGCGTGGAATCCGTTGGCGACGCGGCCGACGATTCAAGTGGAAGCGTCAAGAAACTCGCCAAACAGTTAGCCGCCTTTGATGAAATGAACACTCTCAACAAAGATACTTCCTCTGGCGGAAGTTCTGGTGGCGGAGGTGGCGGCGGAAGTATAGATCTACCAACAATAGATTGGGATAAGTTATACTCCGGCGGCTTTGATAAGGTTACGAATAAGGCTCTAGAGATGGCGGACAAAATCTATAAGGCCTTTGAGAAACTCGGCAAGAAGCTGAACAATACTTTCAAGAAAATAGACTGGGCAAAAATTAGTAAAGGCATAAATGAAGTCTGGGAAGCCCTAAAACCTTTCGGTGAACGAATCGGAGTCGGGCTTGAATGGTTTTATGATAATGTGCTCGAACCACTCGTAGTCTGGGCGGCCAATAATTTAGTGCCAACCGTACTTCATTTGATAGCTGGAGCGCTTAAGTTGATCGGAGCCGTAATCGACGCTTGCGCGCCAACTTTCGCTTGGCTTTTCGATAATTTCCTAAGACCAATAGCCGAATTCACTGGTGAAATTATCGTTGGAGTTCTCCAAGGGATTGGCGATATGCAAACTGGATCGCCGAACAACAAGCCGTAGTAGAACTCATAAAGAATATCGCACTTACAATTGGAATAATGGTAGCCGCATGGGAAGCCTATCAATTGATAGCCGGAATAGTGACCGGAATCCAAATTGCCATGACTGGCGCTATGGTTGCCGGAACGACGGCGAGTGGAGCATATGCGGTAGGTCTCGGACTCGTAACGGCCGCACAAAGCGCCTGTGCGACAGCCGGTCAGATCCTAAACGCCGTATTCTCCACTACAAGTATCGTAGGGCTTGCGATTACGGCAGTCCTCACCGGGATTAGCGTAGTGAATGAAGCCCTAAAACTCTCCACCATGGAAGCCGAGCTTGCCGAAAGAAACCGTATGGATACGGTCAAACTTTCAACCCAGACAACAGAGTGGCATAATGAGGCGATCGAGAGACAGAAAGAGATTCTCGATGAACTTGAAGATGTGGAACTTAATGCCGTAGATTCCGAGTTAGCCTATATTAACGCGCAAGAACAAGCAACCAAGAAACGCGAAAAGTACAACGAAATGCTTAATGCCGGTACATATAGCACCGATGAACTCCATAAAGCCGAGCTCGAAGCCCTCTCTGCCGAGGGCAGAGCTGAGGCCGCCAAGAAGAAATTAGCCGAGGCGCAACAAACTGTAACGGACAAAGTCGAAGAATATGGCAATATGGAATGGAAGCGGATCATGACCGAAAAACAAGCGGAGATGCTCGATCTTGCAAAAGCTGGACGCTATGAAGAAATTAATCAGAAACTTCTCGAACTCGGTACATCTTGTGTAGAATACAAAGACGCACATGGAAACATGGCGAAGTTTACCATGGAAGAATCTGAAAATATGGCATTCTTTATCGGAGACCAGTTGGCGAAAGCCGACGAAGCCTATAAACAATATTGGAACTCAAGCTCTGCCACAATACAAGAAGCAGTTAAGCTCACGAATGCCGTAGAACCGCAGTTTGAGCAAAGCGGTAAAAACTTCGATTCTGGTCTTGCGACTGGCATTAATCAAAACTCATGGATGGTATCAAATGCGGCCAAGAATAGCGCAATTTGTGCTAAGAATGCTTTCAACTCAACACTCCAGATCAAGTCACCGAGCCGAGTAATGAAGAAATCTGGTGGATTCTTCGTAGCTGGTATTGCGACCGGAATTGCCGACTCAATAAAAGAAGCTGAAACAGAAGTCGTCTATATGGCCAATAAGCTCACCGGAGCCGTAGATAATGTCTTCTCGAACTATCAGATGGCCGATATTGCGCCAAATTTAGAAGTAGGCGCAGATATTAGTAACGATATTGAGACACGCTTAAAACGCGATAATATGCGCCGCGAGATGCAGGATAAGGACGACGAAGACGAACCAATCTCACTAACCGTCAAAATTGGCGAAGATACAATCCTAGATAAGATCGTCAAAGGAATCAACGAGAAATCGTTCATGAATAATATGGGAGTAATCAGCATATGATAGGAACTCTACTGCAAATTAACGGACAAACCATTCCGAATATAAAATCTTATAAAGTCGGAAATAATAAGTTATGGGCCGACGCAGAACGCAATATGGATGGCGACGTGCGAGCGACTTTCATTGGCGTATTCCCGAAACTTGAGCTAGAGATCGGCGGAGTCCTAACCTCTCAAATAGTAGCAAATCTTTGCGCCCTGCTCGACCAACCATATTTCTCCGTCACATTCTATGATCCAAAAACCAGAACCAATCGAACCGCTCAATATTACGCATCAGATTATACCGTAGAGCTGATAGACAAATACCGCGAATTATACGAACCATTCTCGGTCAACCTAATACCTGTGAGCAAAAGATGATAGATGTAAGCAACGCATTCAAAGAAGCCGCAAGAGCGCCAGTAAAGACACTTCGCGTATCTATTACTTGCGACGGAAACGAATATACCTCGGCAGACGATTTCATTTCTCTAACAAAAGAAGATGTTGGTAATTATTTTGGCGTTGCTACAAAAAGTCTTTCATTCAAGTTACTCGGAACCGAATATAACTTAATCGGAAAAACAGCCGAAGTTTCTTTTGAAATTCAAAATAATAATGACTGGGAACCTTGTAGTCTTGGCTTATTTACGATTTATGAGCAAACCGTAAATCTAGAAAAAGGCACGACTGACTTTAAAGCCTACGACCAGATGGGTGTGATGGGTAAAGCGACATACGAAGCCGGAAACCTCAATTTCCCCTGCACTGTAGAAAACTTATTCGAGCAGATCAGCAACAGATTTAGCCTAGCAAGATATGCAACAAATGTCGCAAATCTCTCTTATCAAATAGCTGAAGATCTATACGCAAAAATAAATGGAACTACATTCCGCGATATTCTTGCAGAAATAGCTGGAGCGACCGCTTCGCTGTGCGAAATTACAGAAAACTCAATTCAACTTCGCCCAATAGAAATGACCTCAGCGGAAACCCTTACTTATGCGAATCTTAAAAAAGCAAAGTTAGAGCCAAAATACGGCCCAGTAAATAGCGTGGTTCTTGCAAGAACTCCGGCAGAAGATAACATCATAGTAACTGACGAAGAAAGCATTGCTGAATATGGCCGAACCGAGATAAAGCTTGCAAACAACGAGATCCTAGATGACGATCGCGAAATACTCGCTCAGCCAATTCTAGACGAAGTAGATGGCTTCTATTATTATCCATTTGAAATAACAACTGAGGGCCATGGCTGGTATGAAATCGGAGATAGACTTTCCATAACTGATGGCACGAATACTTGGGAAATAATAATAACCGCCATATCTCTCAAAATCGGCCCAGGCATGACGGAAGTCCTCAAAGGTATTTCGCCAACCGAAGCACAAACTAACTATGCACTGGCCGGCGGAATCACAAAAACAATCTACAATACGGAAATTAAAGTCGACAAACAAGGTCAGACGATCGAGTCGATCGTAGAAGAACAAACTACCCTGGAAAACCAAGTCAATGAAAACTACACAACAATTACGCAGACAATCTCAAATGTGATAACTTCCGTCCAGAATTCAGGTGGTAATAACTTACTCAAAAACTCCGCCATGTATTCGCTAGACGATAATGGTCTGCCGGTTTCTTGGGCTTTAAGCGGATCCGGAACTATCAATATCGCACCATCAGCCGAAGCGGCCGTAAATGGTTCATTATCGCGTCAAAATATATCGCTAAAGAACATGACGGCAACACAGGTAGTAGAAGTCAAAGCCGACAACTCCAGTATAGCCGACAAAACTTACTATTCGTTCTCATGCAAAATCAAGAAAACAGCCGTTGGCGAATGTCTAGTCAGGATCACAGACGGCACCGAAACCGGCGTATGGGAAATTAGCCTAGATAATGGCGAGGAATCATTCTATGACGAATACAGTCTTGAGGGGATGCTTCCTAACTCTTCAAGCCTAACCGTCTCAGCTTATGGATCCGGCGATTCGGAATTCAGCATAAATGATATGATGCTCGCAGTTGGAGACTACAAAACGCAATGGACGCAAGCTAATGGCGAATTCGCAAATACGCAAGTCGCAATCGATAACACAGGCGTGACGATTCGCTCAAATACTCTGAACGGAACCTATACAAAACAAACGCCACAGGAACTAACTGCATATTCGAATAATATATTAGCCGCAACAATAAACAATGAGGGATTAATAGCGCCTAAAGCGGAATTCAAGAACGAGATAACGATGTCTCCAATAAAAATAGTGCCACAGAATGACGGCTGGGCATTTGTAAGGAGTGAAAACTAATGGCTTGGCAAACGGTAGCAACAACAGCGCTTGGCGATAGTTCCGCAACCTACGGCTATGTTTATCTTCAATACGACGATTCATCAAGCGGAACCTCACGAAGTTCAAGACTAAGATTTGAAATCAGATCCGGATATTCAATCTATGTTTACATCGACAACCTCGCACTCGACGGAAGTGGCGTGAGCGGTCGATTCCTCTGTCAAGGCACGATGGATTTCTGGACTGGCTCGCTCGCGAACGGAACCAGGACATTTACTTGGTCATGTCCTTGGTATAGTGGCACACGATCATATACCTGTTCCGGGTACATTCCTAGTGGTATTACTGCGCCGACAGGACTATCGGTAAGCTTGAATTCAAAGACCTATAACTCTGCAACGCTCAAAGTGTCAATCTCTTCATATGGCGTTCCATCAAGTACGGACGGCCGATACATTGAGGCGGCAGTACTTAATCAGAACTCCTATGGATCTTCATATAGATATTCGACCGCTAGAAATACCACTTCATCAACGATAACAGTAAATAATTCATCTAGTGCAAACCCTAGTTCATTTAATATCGAGGGCAACCACAAATACTGGTATGGCGGCTACGCGTCCAATACGCAAGCTTCAACTTCGCAAGTAACCGGCTCATTCTATACCCCATGTCCACCATTAGCGACTTTAGCCTACGCAAGCCAAACATATTCAACTTATAATAAAGTTAATGCGACAATAAACTACACACGATCTGCCGATGGTGGTGCAGAAACGCGAACTGGATACTATCGTTATTCTACGGATGGCGGAACGAATTATTCCTCATGGATTAGTTTCGGGACGATAAGCGCGGCCGCAGGAACAAGTGCGACATTTGTCGCAAATCTCCCAACAGCTTCAACCATTACTCTACAAGCCAAAATAAACACGCAGAATGGCGGCGATTCAACGACAAAGACGATCACATTTACAACAATACCTACCCACGCGGCGCCTAACTTCTCAAACTTCGAATATCGCGACACGAACACTACTACAACAGAAATGACCGGCAACGATCAAACAATGATCCAGGGCCAATCAACTCCACTCGTCACGATTTCAACCGCCAATAAAGCAACCGGCAATGACGGAGTAAGCATTTCAAACTACGCCATTACCTTTGTCGGACAATCAAAGACTATCGAATACTCTGGTGATTCAGCCGTATCTACTTCCTTAAACGCGCCAGCTGAATCCGGTACGAGCAACCTAACCGTATCCGCAGTCGATGCACTATCCTCGGCCAAAGCCGTTTCAAAACCTGTAACAATTTATCCTTGGGCGAAGCCGACTATATCTGCGACAATACAACGCGTCAACAACTTCGAATCTCAAGCCAAGATCAACGCTTCCGGCACTTACTCACCAATTCTGATAAATGGCGTAGCCAAGAATACCATAACGCTCGAATATCGTACAAAAAAATCTTCCAGCTCTGAATGGAGTAGCTGGACTTCAAGATCCGTCACAATAACTGATAGCAACTGGTCGCTTTCAAATCTAGCAGTAGCTCTCGACAATAATTATCAATGGGATGTAGAAGTTAGAGCGGTAGATACTTTTTCGAATACGACGGTTACACTATCGCTTTCAATCGGAATCCCAAACTTCTTTATTGGCGTAGATGGTAGAGTTTCAATCGGCATGAGGCCAAGCAAAACTCTAGCGAGCGGTGATCGTGGACACCTCGAAGTAGATGGTCCGGTATATTCAAAAGGCGTTCCACTTGTTTCAAGCCATGTCGGCCAAATTATCATGACAACCACACTCAATACCGCCGCAAAGGTACAAGCTATCTATGGTGGAACCTGGGTAGCATGGGGTGCTGGACGCGTGCCAGTTGGTATTGGCTCAAACGGAACCACAAATTACTCAACCGTAGAAGCAACTGGCGGCGAGGAAAAACATACCTTAACCGTAGCAGAAATGCCGAGCCATACACACACGCAAAACTCACATTCACATACAACATATAATAGATGGAACTCTTATGGTGGCGGTAACCTGTCCGGCTATGGCTATACCTCTCCGGCGAACAGCTGGGCGCAAGATGGCTATCAGCAAGACTACACTGGCGGAACAACCGCTACGAACCAAAATACTGGTGGTGGCGGATCGCACGAAAACCGACAGCCTTACATCACAGTCTATATGTGGAAAAGAACAGCCTAAATAGAAACAATATCTGGATCGACAAGATTTGCGAGGAAAACCTCAAATTGTTTGGCAGATAAAGTGCTGGATGCTTTTGAATTTTTGCCTAAAATTCAATTGCGGCACTTATCGATCCGGATAAAGTTTCTATCCTGTTCCGGCTCAACCTCACGACAACAATATAATTATTAGTGGAGTAATTACCTTGGCTCGTTTGGTTAAGCCGGAGCAAATGTGGCAAACTATTCTACTTCAATATGCATAATAGTCCTTTCATATTAATTAATATTGATTTGTGCTAGTGGGTTTGCCACTCTGACCACGAAGCTACTACGAAAAGATTGCGCTTAGTGGATCTAGGAAAAACAGAACTAAAACAAAAACTGCCCTGGCTTTTTATGCCAGAGCAGTCCTCTTATTATTCTAAATGGAGCCGTCTTCGGGACTTGAACCCGAGACCTCATCCTTACCATGGATGCGCTACTACCAACTGAGCTAAGACGGCATATTCAAATTGTAAAAATGTGCTACATTCGACGGCCTTTTAGCTCCAGGGGTGGCAGTCTATCCTTACCATGGGCGTGCTCTACCGCTGAGCTAACTCGGCAATCCTATATTTTGGTGGAGCGTATGAGACTCAAACTCATGACCTCTTCAATGCCATTGAAGCGCTCTAATCAACTGAGCTAACGCCCCCTAACTTGTTAAAGTAATTCTATTTTAGCATAATTTGTGATAAAATGGAAGTATGAAAACGATTTTAACGGGACTTAGGGTTAATAGTGAGTTCACGCTTGGAAACTATCTGGGAGCACTACTGCCGATGGTGCGGCTCGCGAACAAATACAAAAATGATTACAATGTAAATATCTTTGTACCAGACCTCCATTCAATTATTTCTGAGGTTGATGGGGAGCTTCAGCAAAATATTATTCGGAGCATTAAGATCTATTTTGCGGCGGGGCTAGTTGCAAATGAAAATGTCCATATCTATCGCCAGTCTTATGTGCCAGCACACTCAGAACTTTGCTGGATTTTAAATTGCACCGTACCAATGGGCGAGCTATCCCGAATGACACAGTTTAAAGAGAAGTCTGATGGTAAATCGTCGGTCAATGCGGGAATTTTAAATTACCCGATTTTGATGGCGGCAGATATTTTGCTTTATGATGCGGAGTATGTACCAGTCGGGGAGGATCAATTCCAGCACCTTGAGTTAGCAAGAAATATTGCCACGAGAATAAATCATAAATTTGAAAAAGAAATTTTTGTACCGCCAGTTGAGACTCGTAAGCAAGTGGAATTTATGGGGATTGAAAACGGAATTAGAATTCGTGATTTAGTAAATCCAGAGAAGAAGATGAGTAAGTCGGCGCGGTCTGAGAATTCAAAGATTATGATGTCGGACGACCCGGCAGTGGCGGCAAAGAAGATTATGTCTGCAACTACGGATTCGGTTGGGAAGATCCAATATGACATGTTCAACCAGCCGGGGGTTTCGAACCTACTTCAGATTGAGGCGCTAGTAAATGATGTACCGCTTCAGGATGTGATTTCGACCTGGGCGGGCGAGACACGCTATGGTGACCTTAAACAAAAGGTGGCGAGCTCGGTCAGGACAATGCTAGAAGCTTTTCAAGAGAGAGTGGCAGAAATTCCAGATGAAATCGTGATAGAATACCTGGAGGCTGGCGAGGAATATGCCAACTCCATTGCAAATGCTAAACTTTTGGAGGTACAACATGTTTTCAATCTTAGATAGTTGGCCAAACGAGCTAGCGGCACTTTTTGTGCTCCTAATTGCTTTCTTAGCTGGTTTTGCGGCGAAGAAATTAGTATTGTTGTTGCTAAAGTCTATTGGGCTAGAAAAGGCGATGGAGAAGGCTAAGATTGAAGCGAGCACGCGTACAAGGACATTTGAATTTATCGGGCGACTAATTTATTTCGCAGTGTTTATTCTATTCCTTCCTTGGATTTTCTGGCGGCTTGGCGTTGGTAACGTTTCAGAGCCGATTCTTGGCGCAACCGATTTCTTTAAGACTCATTTTTCAGACATTGTAGCATCACTAATTGTTTTGATTGTGGGTCTTTTTGTGGCAAAGTTAGTGCGAGAGCTTTCGGCGCCAATTTTTCGGAAGCTGGGGGCGGATTCGTTCCTCAAAAAAATTGGCTATATTGAAGCGGATGACGTGGCAATTTCAGAGCTACTTGCGACAATTATTTATGTGCTGATTTTGGTGCCGGTTGCGATTGCGGCGCTCAATATGCTAAATATCGAGGCGGTTTCAGAGCCGACGACCAGGATGCTCGAGCAGATCATTATATTCTTACCAAGGATTGCGATTGCTATTATTATCATCTTTATCGGACGATTTATTGCGAAGCTGGTGTTTATGCTGGTGGAGCAAGTTTTGAAGTCAATTGGGCTAGACAAATCTACGCGCCAAGTTTTGGCGGGGCTTTCCCTTTCCAAGGTGGTGGCGCACATTATCCAGCTGATGGTCCTAGTCTTCTTTATTGTGGAGGCTTTGAATACGCTCCAGCTCGGTGGATTGACCCAGATGGTCTATACGGCCTTTGTGATTATCTTTGGTGCGCTGGGGATTGCATTTGCGATTGCTTTTGGCCTAGGTGGCAAAGGTTTGGCCGAACGGGTTATCAACAAGTTCGCATCCAAAAATAAAGATAAATAATAAACATAAGGGGGCTGTAATTTTCCTAAAATATGTTGTAATTTTGTTTGAGTGGTGATATAATGGGGGCAATATAATTTAAGGAAGGTTTTATATGAAAGTGAAATCTTTATTAGTTGCCGGAACGATAGTCGCGGGGCTAGGTGTTTCGGTTTTTTCGTTGCCGACTTATGCGGCAGGTACAGCTATTAATACTGGTAACATTGCGACGTATAATACAGGAGCTGATACTTATACGCTCCCAGCTGGCGAGTATGAACTTGGTAGCAATCTTGACCTTGGTACCGGTGTGATTAACATTGAGGGTGCAGTAACGCTTAATTTTGGTAATTATAAAATTACAGCGGCTAATATAGCAGTGCCAGCAGGTGCTTCGCTAACTCTTTCTGGGGATGGCGGAGTGGTTGGCTCTGTTACAAGCAATGGAACTTTGACAATTAATGGCGGAGTTTATGACACTACTTCGGGCTGGGGAGCTCCACTCAACGTGAATGCTGGAACTCTTACCGTTAGTGGTGGAAGATTTAAAGCAGGAGGAGCAAGTGCCGCATATATTATGGGCGACGCTAATGCTACAATTACTGGTGGTGATTTTGCCTCCAACGGCGATAATGGTATAGAAGCAGATGGTAACGCAAAAATGAATATTAGTGGCGGTACTTTTACTGGTGCAGTAGCTGGTATTACAATGCCGAGCAGTGTGACTTTAACGCTTTCTGGAGGAACATTCAATTATACTGATACTGTAAATGGAAATGGTGCCTTGGCAATTTTAAACGGCGAGGTAGGGGCATTTACTGGTTTCCTTGCTAGTGGTTATGAATATAGTGATGCCACAGCTAGTACGAAAGATTGGTATGGGATGACCATTGCCAGATTATCTGGGAGCAGTGTAACAGTCCGTTCGAAGACCGCTACTACTACCACTACTACCACGGAAGAAAAGAGTGCAGAAAATACTGAGAAAGTAATTGCTAAGGCAACTTCAACTGGCTCGACCAAAAAAGCCACCACAAAAGTTAAAGCTCCAAACACTGGTGCTATTGATGGCGCAGTAGCTGCGGAAGGTTTGACCGTCTTAACAATGGCAACACTTTCTGGCTTAGTATTCTTGAAGAAGAAATTCTAAATAAAAAGCCGCCCTTTCGGGCGGTTTTTTGATGGCTAGCTTTCGCGGAGAGCGCGAATGTTGGGATATTCGTCTACCAGGACTTTGATCATGCCAGCGATTGGGATGGAGATGATGGCACCTAGTAAACCAAACATATAAATACCAATAGTAACGGCGATTAAAATGATGACGGACGGAAGGTCGAGAGCGTCGCCTTGAATTTTTGGTGCGATGACATTATTTTCGACTTGCTCGTAGATGACGTAAACCACTAGGAAGATAAGACCGGCAGCTGGGGCAGAAATAAAGGTAATAAGTGAGACAACGACCGCGGTGATAAGCGGACCAAACATTGGAATAAGGTAGAAAATAGCGGCGATTAGAGCCATCGGGAAGGCAAGGCCACTGGAGAAACCAAAGATGAGCGAGAGTACAAAGACGATAGCCCAGGTGACAAGTCCATCTAGGAGAGCGACTAAGGTCTGGCCGCCAACGTATTTAGAAATGACATTAGCCATGCGCGAAACGATGCGACGAGAGACTTTGCTAACCTTATTGTTTTTGCTGGCGATTTTTTGCCAGAGTTTATCCATGATTTCGGGGCCCTGGATGAGCCATAAAATGGCGATGATAATAGTTAGGACGAGGCCAGCTAAAAATGAGCCAACGGCTCCGACTGAGGAAAGGAAGTTAGCCTTAAAACCATTTAGTAGATAGCCAGAGAAGTCGCGAAGGTTGTTGACAATCTGGGTATGGG
Organism: Candidatus Saccharimonadota bacterium; assembly: GCA_017510425.1. Lineage (GTDB taxonomy): Bacteria > Patescibacteriota > Saccharimonadia > Saccharimonadales > Saccharimonadaceae > Nanosyncoccus. Next base: position 3,112 of record JAFWNJ010000023.1, on the reverse strand, counting down.
CGTTTTCAATGCCAAAGAATTTGCCGATTTCATCAATAGTGTCCCAGCTGCTATTTTCTTCCTGGAGCATATTGGGGGCATCTTTCAGGAAAGTGGTAGTTTCTGAAACGACGGTAGGGCCAACAATGGCGAGAGCGGTGCCGACGATTAGGACTAGCCCGCCGACGGTGAGACCGGAGGCGAGAGCATGGCGTTCTTTACCAATGATTTTTTCAACTTTTAGGACAAGCGGACGAACGGCAATAGCGATAAAAATCGCGATGCCGACGATAAGTAGGCCAGTAGAGGCCTGGACGAGTAAAATGGCGGCGATGGCAAGTATAGCGACTATAAGCCAAAAGCGCACGAAAGTTTTAGTGTCTACATCAACAGTTTTTGACATGATTTTATTCCCTTTATGGCTATATTATATCACAAATATTGCCAAATCGGGCCGTCTGCTGTATCTTTGACGGTAATTCCAGAATTTTCTAGCTCTGCACGGAGGTGATCTGAGGCTCCGTAATCTTTTTTAGTTCTGGCTTCTTCGCGACGAGCGATGAGATCTTTTTCGCCAGGAGTGATATCCACGACTTCTTCAATTTGATTTTCGCCAAAGATGCCGAAGATTTTGTTGACGAAGTCCCAGTCTTCATAGTTTAGAGTTTTAGCATCAATGTAAGCACAAGCCTCTGGAGAGGCAAGATTGTTGGAGACGATTTCGAGGAATTCATCACGATTAAAATCCGAAGTGAGGTCTTTTTGGAAAGTCAGCGCAATGCGATTTTTCCAGGAAAGACGGCGGTTTTTGGCGGCGGCAAGGTCTTCAAAATTGAAATTACGCGTGCCTTGGAAATGGCCCTGTAAGACCCAGAGTTTGAAATCGAGTGGCTCAAAACCTTTTTCTTTTAGGTCTGCTAGAGTGTAGGTATTACCAAGAGATTTAGAGACTTTTTGGTTTTCAATTGTGACGTGATTATTATGAATCCAGAAGCGGGACATTTGTTTGCCGAAAGCGGCTTCGGACTGGGCAATTTCGTTGGTATGATGAACTGGGATATGGTCAATGCCGCCAGCATGGATGTCGATCGGCTCGCCAAGAAGCTCGTGAACGATAGTGGAGCACTCTAGATGCCAGCCCGGGTAGCCAGGGCGGCCTTTATATTCCCATTGCATAGCGTGATCTTCGCCCTCGCGGACGAATTTCCAGACGGCAAAATCAGAAGGATTTTTCTTTTCGGAATTTTTAGCGACACGTGCTCCTTCTTTTTGGTGCTCGAGATCAAGGCCGGCAAAGTCGGCATAGGTTTTGAATTTGGAAGTGTCAAAATAAATACCGTCTGAAGTTTCGTAAGTAAAGCCCTTTTCAGTTAATTTATCGACAAGATCCATGTCCTGAGCGATAAAGTGGGTCGCGCGGGCAAGGTGCTCTGGCTCAAGAAGTTTTAGACTTTCATAATCTGCGAGAAAGGCGTTAGTATAGAAATCGGCGATTTCATAGACGCTTTTCCCCTCCCTTTTGGCGCCTTTTTCGAGTTTGTCTTCGCCGTCATCAGCGTCGGAAGCAAGGTGGCCGACGTCGGTGATATTGAGAACGCGGTTTGGCTCCCAGCCGTTGGCTTTGATGACGCGAACGAGTAGGTCCCAGTAGATATAGGAGAAGAAATTGCCAATGTGGGCATAGGAATAGACGGTCGGGCCGCAGGTATAGATTTTGACATTCATAGGGTCAAGCGGCTTGAAAGTTTCAACTTTTTTGGTGAGCTGATTATAGAGCTTCATTTTCTTCCCTTTCAATTTTATCGATTGCTTCGATGGTTTCGTGGATAGCATCGTCATAACTCAAATCGTAGGTTCTGAAACCGGCTGCATAAGGATGGCCGCCGCCGCCAAAGAAGCCGGCGATTTTATCGGCAATGGGCTTTGAGGTTCTGATTTTGCCAGTGATTTTGCCGTCTGGGTAAGTCTTGAAGCAAATTGCGACTTCTACGCCCTCTACGAGGCGGAGTTCTTCTAGAATTAGTACGTTGGGATTATATTCGTCGGAATATTCTTGGATTTCCTCCCAAGGAATGTGGACAGTGGCAAGACGGCCGTCCAAAAAATATTCAACTTTTTTGATTAAGTCAGCCTTGTAATTTAGGATGCGCTGGGATTTTTTCATGAAGTCGCGGCGGTGCTCTTCAAATTCGGCGATATTGATGCCGTAGTCGAGGAGGTCGGCGACTTCGCGGTAAAGTTCTGAGGTAGTAGAGGCGGAAGTGAGCCCGAGAGTATCGGAAAGGATGCCGGCGATGAGGTATTCGGCGACGATTTTGAAGCGCTCTTTATCCTCTTCTTTGACGTCTTTTGTGGCGGGCATTAAGTTTTGCTCTCTTGCAATGCGGTAAATGAGGTCGGTGCAAGATGGGAGAGTCTGGATTAGACCTTGGTGGCCGAATTCAATATCGTCCTCGGTTTCGTGGTGGTCTAGGACGAAAACGTCAGAAGAAATGAGGCGCTCTTTGATGGCTGGGTTTTCTAAAAGCTTGGAAAGGAGAATCTGGGCGGCGGTATCAACAATAATATAACCGTCTGCGTTAAAATCGAAGTCAATGCTAACCCTAGACCAATCGTCTAGGTAGCGCAGGTATTTCGGAATCTCAACTGGGCAATAGAGGGAAATTTCGTAGTCGTTCAAAAGATAGTCCAGCGCGAGCGCAGAGCCTAGAGAGTCGCCATCTGGGTTTTCGGCCTGGATGATACAGATTCTCTTTTTGTCTTTTAGAAATTCAGAAAAAATGTCGTACATGGTTTAATTATACCTTATGTTGACTAGAAATGCCAGGCTGAAGGTTTGTGGTTGTGGAAAACTTCTATTGTTGTATTTTTCACAAATGGTATTGATTTTCATTGTCACGGGGGGTACAATATAAGCATGAGAGTTAATGGTCGTATTTCTAAATCTTTTGTATCGAAATTAAGCCTAATTTTAAGCTTTGCCCTTATTCTTCCACTCGCTTTCGTCTTCTCTTTCTCTGTCCTCTATCCTTCTACTTCTAGTAACGCCCTTTCTAGTACCAAAGGCGCAGAAGTAGGCGTAGGCGTAAGAGAATTCATCAAAGTAGCCGTAGACAAATCCACTCTCACCCTT
>JAFWNJ010000022.1 GCA_017510425.1 Candidatus Saccharimonadota bacterium | reverse complement strand
TGCTCCAGTAGATGGTACTCCTGGAATTGGTTCGGCATTCAAAAGTACTTATGCAGCTTGGATTTCTGCTACTCAACCAGCTGGGACTTATACTGGCAAAGTGAGATACACACTTGTTCATCCTGCTAATCATGTTGCTCCAGTACCGGTTTCTAAGAACCTTTACTATGCTATTACTGGACAAGCTAATAACTATACATTAACCATTAGTGACTCCGACATCACATCTGGCGCTGTGGCTGGTGGACCCGTGAATGTTAATGGATATAGTTCATACTCTAGAATTCCTTGGTATTCTAATCGTACTCAGATTAAGAGCGTTGCGGTTAATGGTACTGTTGCTCCAACTTCCACTGCTTATTGGTTTTATGGACTTGAAAACTGCGATTCATGGAATCTAACTGGACTTAAAACTGATAATGTGACGAATATGAGTTATATGTTTACCGATGCCGGCTCCAATGCCACTACATTCAATCTAGATCTCTCTTCCTGGAATACTGCTAAGGTGACGAATATGAATAGCATGTTTCTCCGAGCCGGCTACAATGCTACCACCTGGTCTGTAGGCGACCTTTCTAACTGGAACACTGCTAGTGTGACAAATATGAGTAGTATGTTTAACCATGCCGGCTACAGTGCCACCACTTGGTCTGTGGGTGATCTCTCTTCCTGGGATACTGCTAAGGTGACGAATATGAATAGCATGTTTCTCCGAGCCGGCTACAATGCTACCACCTGGTCTGTGGGCGATCTTTCCTCTTGGAATACTGGTAGCGTGACGACTATGGATAGTATGTTTAGCGGTGCCGGCTACAATGCTACCACTTGGTCTGTGGGTGATCTCTCCTCTTGGGATACTGCTAGTGTGACGAGTATGGGTTATATGTTTTACTATGCCGGCTATAGTGCCACTACTTTCAGTCTAGATCTCTCCTCCTGGAATACTGCCAGTGTGACGACTATGAGTGATATGTTCTATAGTGCCGGCCGCAATGCTACTACTTGGTCTGTTATTATCCCTCAAACTAATAATGGTACTACAACTGGCAGTATTTCAAATACTACTTCTAGAATGTATGGAAGTACATCTTCAACTTATGTAGCTCCGCCTTCGGGTAGAAGCTTTACAATTGGTTCGTAGTTTCGCTTGGACTTAGAAAATTCCGAATCTTATTGTAAAAAAATAATATTATTTGGAGCTTAGATGCCAATGGTTACCATATTCACATTTATAAACCATTAGTTCGGTAGTATGGTGATCATATTCGGCGACCCTCGCAGCGAGTTCGGCTTCTTCTTTCGTAGCGTAGCAGATTTTATGCGTGTCGCCTACCCAGCAACGTTCTGGTTCGTAAGTTTGATTCAGATTTAGGTGTTTGTTTCGATTAGCCATATCTTATTATTATATCACAGATTGATATTTTTGTCAATTTATGGTAAAATTACTCTTATGACTTTAAACAAAGACAAAATCCGCAACGTGGCGATTATTGCCCACGTAGACCATGGTAAGACCACGCTCGTAGATGGGCTTTTGAAGCAGTCCCATACTTTTCGCGATAACCAAGCTGAAATGAGTCAGACTTTGATTATGGATTCGATGGATCAGGAGCATGAACGTGGTATTACAATTACCGCAAAGCAAACTTGCGTTCATTATGATGGCTATAAAATCAATATCATAGATACACCTGGGCATGCGGATTTTTCTGGAGAAGTTGAGCGAACGCTTAATATGGCGGATGGCGTACTCTTGATCGTGGATGCACAAGAAGGCCCAATGCCGCAAACTAAATTTGTCTTATCAAAAGCCTTGGCGCTTGGTTTGAAGCCGGTAGTTATAATAAATAAAATCGATAAACCAGCAGCAAGAATTGATGAGGTTTTATCAGAAGTAGAATCACTTTTCTTGGAGCTCGCAACCGACGAATCACAGCTATTTTATCCGGTGTATTATGCGGTAGCACGAGAAGGTCGAGCTGGAAAAACGACTGAACTTGACGATGATTTGCATGTGATTTTTGAGTCAATAATTAACGACATTCCGGCGCCATCAGTTGATTCCGATTCAGAGTCGGCGCAATTACTCGTAGCAGCACTTGCTGCCGATAACTACCTCGGCAAATACTGCATTGGCAAAATCTTCCGTGGCAAGCTTAAAAAGGGACAAAGTGTCGCTATTCTTCGCAAAGCAGTAAACGAGCCCTCCTCGGGAGCGCTCGAGGGCGCTAGCCCAAGCTTTACTCCCTCGGATGACTCATTTACTACTTTGCGAGGCAAAATTGACTGTTTATTCACTTATAAAGGTCTCGGCAAGGAAGAAGTTACCGAGGCGATTGCGGGAGATATCGTAGCGATTACTGGGGTTTCGGAGGCTAACATTGGCGATACGATTGCAACTGGTGATAATCCGGAGGCTTTGCCTGGAATTGAACTCGAAGCGCCAACTTTGTCAATTTATATTGGGCCAAATACTTCGCCGCTTAAAGGACGTGAAGGCGATTTTACGACTTCACGCCAAATTGCCGAAAGACTAGAAAAAGAGCTCGAAACTAATATTGCACTGAGAATTGAACCAGATGGACTAGGATACAAGGTGTCTGGACGTGGGGAATTACACCTTTCAGTCTTAATCGAAACAATGCGACGTGAAGGTTATGAACTAGAAGCTGGGCGACCGGAAGTAGTCTACCGCGAAATTGGTGGCGTAAAATGCGAGCCGATTGAAGATTTGACGATTGAGGTGGCACCAGAATTCGTCGGTGCAGTTTCGCAGGAACTAGGTATTAGACGCGCAGAGTTAGAATCGCAGGAGATGACTAGCACTGGCACTACAAGATTTGTTTATCGGATTTCAACGGCAGCTCTTATTGGTCTTCGTAACAACCTTCTCACCGCCACGCGTGGTACCGTGATAATGTCCAGTATTCCAGCCGGATACCAACCGACAGAAGGGCATTATAAACCAGAGCGAAACGGCGCGCTTGTAGCATTCGAAGATGGTACTTCGACCGCCTACGCACTGGACGCGGCACAAGCACGCGGCGTATTGTTTATCCCGCCTGGAGTAAGCGTCTATCAGGGAATGATTATTGGTTTGTCTAACAAAAAGGACGATATCGATATTAATATTTGTCGTGAAAAACAGCTAACTAACATGCGAACGCATGCATCGGATGGCGCGATTCAACTTACACCTTATACGCAATTATCTTTGGAACAATGTTTGGATTTCTTGCTAGACGATGAACTACTCGAAGTTACACCAAAATCCTTGAGGCTCCGCAAACGCCAGCTTGATCCAATCAAACGAAAAAGAGAAAATAGAGTATAACTCTCGACGGGTCCTGCCGGACTTTTTCCTCCCCCAAAATTATTAAAAATTTTGGGGGGTCCCCTCCAAGTCCGTCACCCGTCGATGTTATGTTATAATAGTCCCATGTTAATTGATTCTCATTGTCATTTGCATGACCGAGAATTCTTTACGGCTGAGCAGGCCGAAGAGATGTTGAAGCGTGCACATGAGGCTGGTATAAATAAGGTTATCTGTATTGGCACTTCACACGAAGATTCTTTGGTGGCGCGCGATTTTGCGGCTACTCATGATAACGTATATTGGACCTATGGCATACATCCGGAAAAAGCTAACGAGCAGTCAGGATATGCTTTTCGGGGGTGTCCGGAGGTTACGACCGAGGATGAAGGGCGCGAGGCCCGTAACGACGGGCCCGAGCGACCCGTCCCCCGAAAAGCCATATCCAGGCTGCCAGTTGCTATCGGCGAAGTAGGTTTAGATTACCACTATGATGGTTATGACAGGGAAGCGCAAATCAAACTATTCCAGGAAATGCTACAACTGGCACAAGATAATGATTTGCCGGTTTCCTTCCATATTAGAGAAGCCTATGCTGATTTCTTCCCAGTCGTGGCAAATTTTCCAAAGGTGAGAGGAGTAGTACATTCTTTTACCGATAGTAAAAAAACCTTGAAGCGAGTTTTAAACGAAACCGAATTCTTCGTAGGAGTGAATGGTTTGGCGACTTATTCGACCTTGCCAACTCCGCCACTAGAGAGAATACTCTTAGAAACAGACGCTCCCTTCTTGACTCCAGAGCCATTTCGTGGTATAATTAATGAACCGGCCTATGTACGGGAGATAGCCCAGTGGCTAGCTACGAAACTAGGCTTAGAGTTTAAAATTATAGAGAAGGAGACTACGGAAAATGCAAGAAAACTATTCCGAATATAAAGTTCCGTCTTTTGCCAAGAAAAAGGCCTATAATTTTGATGATGTCACTAATGATAGCTACTCGATTTACGAAGAATTGAACGCTATTTCAGAGGAGATCGAAAAATGTCGCTTAAGGAATTCCTAGGTTTTGGCTTAAATGAGCCTCAAACGAGGTTTTATTCAAATAAGCTGACTTATAATGACCTAATTAACGCTGAGAGCGAACTCGGCCGAACGTTGTTTGGACCAATTCCAGCAGGACACCAGAGAGAGTTTTTTGAGTCTAAGAAAAATGTTTGGATTTGGCATGAGAGCTATTTTGATAATCACGGTCGCCCACATGGTACGACTATACGCTACGAGGTGCGTCCAAATGGAGTTTTTAAGAGTCCAGATGGGGCGGATTATATTAAAATTGAAGGCTCGGAGCTCAATAATTTCCGTCAAGCTGCGGCGGCATATCTTAATTTGATTAAAACAAAGCTTTATAGCTAATTATTTAAAGCCCAATACTAGTTGTGGCTATTTTTTATGGTAAAATTAAAATATGAAGAAGAAGAATTTAATTTCAATCATTGTATTAATCATTGGTCTAATCATGCTAGCCGTTGGGTTAGTATTTTTGATTATTAAACTAACTGGTGGCGCTTCGATACAGGACGGAGAATACCTAGTAGAAGCAGGGAAATGGGTGATGCAAGACGAAACGAATTGCGAAAACGCCGAGGAGACGAATTGTGAGTTAGAGGGAAAGGTGATTTGGGATTTCACAGAAATCGGCAAGGGAACTTTAACTACCAATAACTATACTAACGATTATAGTTTTATTTGGGCGATTGAGGACGGAAAGCTCAAAATCGAAACCGATTGGCTTTATCCATTAGAAAATGAATACGATTACAACATTAATCAGGGTGCTGGCGAAATGATTTTGACAGCAGGCGATGAGACTTATCATTTCACAGCCGTAGCAGATGAAAAATAGCCATAGCTTCTTTGATTATTTTTGAAATTATGTTATAATATTATTATGATTTATCTTGATCATGCAGCAGCGACACCGGTATCGGAAAAAGTGCTTGAAGCGATGAAGCCATATTTTTCTGATGAGTTTTTTAATCCATCAGCGGCGTATTTGCCAGCCAAGAAAGTTGCGCATAATTACGAAACCGCCAAGGGTGTGATTGCGCATGCAATTGGTGCTAAGGCGTCTGATCTTATTATTACCGCTGGAGCGACTGAAGCAAATAATCTGGCGTTCACAGCCATACTAGACGGACAAATATCTCGCTCGGCGCCGCGTCCGGCCGGCCCGTCGGCACGGGCGGCCGGCGCTAATTCTTGCGCTGCCGCGCTCCGAAATGCGCCGAGTCAAGATATTTGTCCAGTCTTATATCTCTCAACTGAGCATGATTCGGTGAGACGCGTAGCGGAACAATGTGGTGGACAAGAGATAGATGTTTTGCCAAATGGGCTCGTTAATTTGGATGATTTAAAGGCTAAGATTACCGATGAAACAGAGCTGATTTCGATTTCGCTGGCCAATAATGAGCTCGGTACGATTCAACCTTTGGCAGAAGTAGCGGCCATTATACGCGAAATAAAGCTTGACCGACTAAAACGAGGGGTAAAAACAAAACTATTATTACATTCTGATGCGTCGCAGGCCTTAAATCTTCTAGATATAAACGTTGCAAGATTAGGTATTGATCTTTTAACCCTAAATGCTGCAAAAATATACGGCCCAAAAGGCGTTGGCGCGCTCTATGTTTCACATAACGCAAAGCTGAAACCTCTGACGTTGGGTGGCGGACAGGAAAATGGACTCCGAAGTGGAACTGAAAACGTTGCTGGCGTGATTGGGTTTGCAAAAGCAATAGAATTAGCTAAAGAGCATTTAAATGGTAATCGAAAGAAATATAGTACATGGCGTAAAGCTTTACTGGCGGAATTACAAGGGTACGAATTAATTAATAAAAAGCATTCACTTGACAGTTTTGTTGTTTTATGTTATAATGGTATAGATGCGGAACGATTAGTGTTCCTTCTTGAAGAAAAAGGTGTCTATGTAGCAACCGGTGCGGCTTGCGCAGCTAGTAAAGGTGTACGTTCGCATGTTTTAAAAGCGATCGGTTTGTCTGATGAACAAATTGCGGGATCATTAAGATTAACGCTAGGTGAAACTAATACCGAAGAGCAGGTCTATGAAGCTGCCAAAATTATCAATACCGTCGTAAGACAAGAACAAAATAGATTAAAAAACTAGTCAGTAAAGGTCACCGTTACGGTTTGGCTACTAATTGTAATACTGGCCATGAACGAATCACTGTTGGTACCGATTGTAAAACTTACATCACTAGAACTTGAAATATTGAGGTTGTTAAATTGAGCTAGTACCAAATGCTGATTTGTGGCTTTTCCTCTTGGTACAGAGACTGGCGAAGCAGTAAGCTCTATACGTATGACACTAAAACATAATACGCTTATCTTTTATTTTAGCATAATAATTTTCTTTTTTAAATAGTCTTTATTCAACCACTCTTGTACTATAAATCTTTATTCGTCATCATATGGCATCATGCCGCTAAGTACACCTTGAGAGGTGAGATATTGCTTAAACATTTCAAGTGTTACTCCGTATCTTTGAAGATATGCGGCTTCGCGCAAGCGTAAATCATTATACATCCTTAGCGGAATACCAATATCTGCAAAATCTTCATAAGTGTATAGGTTTTCTGGATGAGACAAGAACTCATTGCGGGCTTCTGGCCACATGATATTGTGATCGGTAAAGCCGTAGAAGTTAGAAGTGAGGGTAAACCCATCAGTCGTCAGGATATCATTTGCTACCACATTATAGTATTGGCTGGATAGGAGATGGTAAACGGTAACTTCTTGATTAATTATCTCGACTTTCTCTACTTTTCTTGCGATTAGC
>JAFWNJ010000014.1 GCA_017510425.1 Candidatus Saccharimonadota bacterium | reverse complement strand
TAATAGATATGGGTATATTATTGTGGTATTTCATAACATTAATATACCCTTTTTGTTGATTCTTGGTAACCATTTATTAGGCTCCTCCAGTATTATTGATTAGTAGCTGGAAAGTCTAATATGTGTCTGAACTTATGCAGGATTTTACCGTTTTTTAAAATGACGTAATACTTACCTGCTTTTCTTTTACGTTTTTTATATACATCCCTAATCCTAGAAATGGCTTTTTGTTTGTTCATTTTACATCTTCTTAGATCTACTACAATGTTAGTCGATTGCTTTCTTGCTCCTTTGATATTATTACGCATCGTGTTTTTACTGTTACCTTTCGGACTTTTGAGCTCCCATATTTCTTTGTTGATTAATAAATCTGGTGTTTTCATAGGCCCTGGCCTTAAAAAGACAATGTCTGTTTTAAAGTGATTCGCCACAATTAACGCCGCAGACATCTCGAAATCTTTTGGTGCGTCCTGAGGCAAGGTTTTTACAATTACTCTGTATTTTGGCTTCATGGCGCATACTGTAGCATATGAATAATAGTTTTTCAACCAATTTAATTCGTTTATACTTAGCGCTCAATATTATAGTTTAATCATGTTCGATGATAGCTTGGAGTTTGGCGAATATTTCTTCGATGGTGGCGGAGGCGTCGATGAGGGTAAGGCCAAACTCTTTGGCGATGTGAGGGTAGGCGGCGTTGACTTTTTGTTGGAAGGTGTTGGGCTTTTTTTCGAAGGTTTCGGTGGCTTTGCCACGATTTTTTTGGCGGGCTAGGCGGACTTCGTCTGAAACGATTAAGATAAATCCATAGTCTGGGTGGACGTATTTTTCGGGCAACATTTCTTTAGTGAGGCGGATGATTTTACTGCGTGATACGCCTTCGCCGTAGCCCTGATAGGCAAGAGTGGACCAATAATTGCGAGCAGAAATCACAATACCGCCTTCTTTTAGAGCCGGCTCGGCAATCTTCTTCCAAAGTTCGACTCGGGCAGCGGTAAACAAAAGAACATTCGTGATTGGCTCTAGGTCATAGCCACGAGTAAGAATCATATCGTGCAAATCGTGCGCCTGAGGAAGATCGCCGTCAGGCTCCTCAAGCATGACGACCGTCTTGCCCTGGGATTCGAAATGGTTTTTTAATAGCTCGGCCTGAGTGGATTTACCAGTGCCGTCTTGGCCTTCGATGACAATATACATTATTTGCTCCTCTTGATGGTTCTTGCTAATTTCTTTCTCTGGACGGGTCCTGCCGTCTTCTCATCCCCCGCTCGGCTCTCGCGGGGGACCCCCTTCAAAGACGTCACCCGTCCATGTAAATATTTACTATAACATGCGGGGCAGAGGGCGCGATATTCAATCTTGCTTTTGCCGTCGTCGATTAGGATGTCGGGGCCATCAGCGACTAGCTTGCCGTTTAGAAACCGTGCATTGTAGGTGGCTTTGTGGCCGCATTCGCAGATAGTTTTGATCTCTTCAATATCGTGAGCGATTTGAAGCAGGCGCGTGGCGCCTTCGAAGCCGCTGTCATCGCGACGGAAATTCAGGCGCAGTCCATAGCACATGACGGGAATGTTAAGCTTAATCGTGATGTCCATTAGCTGGTCGACCTGGGTAGGAGTTAGGAACTGCGCCTCGTCGACCAGGACACAGTGAACGTCGTTATATTTTTCGGAAATGGTGTCGAAAAGATTGGTGGTACGATCGAAACAAACGTCCGTCTCGCGTTCAGGCCCAATGCGAGTGTATAGCTTGGTGCCGTGCTTGGTGTCGGTCTTTGGTTTTATCACGCAGACCTTATGTCCGCGCTCTTCGTAATTAAATGCGACTTGGAGCAGCTGCATAGTCTTGCCACAGCCCATCGCACCGTAACGGAAATAAAGCTTCGCCATGTTTACATTATAGTTCATATTTTGTTTTTCTCAATACAAACATCTGGGATATTTTTATGGCAAAATCAAGTATAATGTATGTATGCACGAGAGTTGGAAAGAGTTTTTAAATAGCGAATTTAATAAGCCGTATTTTAAAGAATTGGCGGCGTTTTTACATCATGAATATGAGACGAAGACAATTTACCCGCGAAAGGAATTGGTGTTCCGGGCTTTTAAGACGGATTTGAACGAGGTGAAAGTCGTGATTCTGGGTCAGGATCCATATCACACGCCGGGCGCGGCGGAGGGGTTGGCTTTCTCGGTGCCGGATTCGCAGCCTGTCCCGCCGTCTTTAATCAACATTTACAAAGAGATTGACTCCGATATTGGTAAGCATGCCAACCCGCGTGGGAGCCTGGCGAATTGGCAAAAGCAAGGAGTATTGTTACTTAATACCGTCCTGACGGTAGAGGCGCACAAGCCAAAATCCCATGCTGGCAAAGGCTGGGAGATATTTACTACTGCTACAATTGAATATTTGAACCAAAAGAGGCCACACCTGGTGTTTATTCTGTGGGGGAGGGATGCGCGCAATAAGAAATCTTTGATTGATACGTCCAAGCATTTGGTTCTAGAATCGGCACATCCTTCGCCTTTGTCGGCTTATGCTGGGTTTTTCGGCAGTCGGCCTTTTTCGAAATGCAATGAGTTCCTAGTTCGCCATGGCCTAGAGCCGATTGAGTGGTAGGGGACTGTACTAGCAATCGTTCTAATTGGGGCTTAGCGACATTCAACAGCTGTAGCGTATTAAGCGACGGTGGACTTTGGCTCGACCCACTTGATGAGGCGCTGATATTCAGGCGAATCAGCTGGGTAGGAATCTAGGATATCCTCGATATAAGTCTTGCCATTGGTGAGATTTAGGGTCTCAACTTCCGGCATGGAGGCAAGCAGCCGGACCACCGCTTCGTCGGTATCAATATTAGTCATCGATTTCTTCGGGGTGGTAGAATGCGAATGAACACGGAACTCTTTGTAAACAAAACGCTTAATACCAGCTTGGAGACAATGTTTAAGGCAGTTATCGCAGGTCGCCACCCGATTATAAATAGTGCAACCAGCCAAATCCTGGTGGGCAAATAGTATTGCATTCATTTCGGAATGGACACTAAATAAGTATTTCATTGGGCGCTCAGATAAGGTCATTTTAGATTCGTCGGCGCCTTGGACAAGGCCATTGTAACCAGTAGATACTACGCGTTTATTCTGGTCAACAATTACGCAGCCTGTCTTGGTTGATGGATCTTTGGATCTCTCACCGATAACTTCTGCTATCTTCATAAAATATTCGTCCCATTCATGCTGTTTTTGATTCATTTTTACTCCTTTTTTAAATTATATAATAAATGTGGTTGATTTTTGAAAATATGTGCTATAATAGATTTAGCATAAGCGAGGTACCAATGTATAAGTTATCATCTAACTGCAAGAAATGGGATAAAAGTTGGAAAGTTTTTGGGCTTGTTGTATTTTTTACAACGTTTTTTGGTTTGGGGAATTGTTATGCAGATGATAATACGACTTCCGTGGACCAGATTAATATCACGATACAGGAATCCTGCTCGGTGGAGGGCGTGATTGCGAGCGGCGGGGAACATACTGCCACGGCGATGAATAATAATTACTATTCGGAGATTGGGACGACCACGTTTAATACTTATTGCAATGATAATGGCGGCTATGCGATTTATGCTATAGGATATAGCAATGACGAATATGGGAATACGCTAATGAAGCACGATTCGGATGCTACGCTTGATTTTGACACGGGGACTCAGACTTCGGGTCCGATTTCGAATTGGGCGATGAAACTGACGAAGGTGAGCGGACTGTACGAGCCGACTATACATGAGGATAGCGACGGGCCTTATACTGCTTATCATGTGGTGCCAGATACGATGACCAAGGTGGCTTCTTTCGTTTCCAATACCGAGGTGCCAGCTACTGGGCAGAGCGCGATTGGATCTTCATTCACCACGACTTATGCCGCTTGGATTTCCGCGACACAGTCTGCGGGGACTTATACCGGTAAGGTGAGGTATACTTTGGTACATCCATATACAGCGCCGGCGCCGGTAGTATGCAATCCGTCCGGGACGACGATTGGAACCAATACGAATACCGATATTAAGTGTATGCAGGATATTTCATCTACCAATAAATCGGCCATTTTGACTTCCATGACTAACGAGCAGCAGTATACTTTAAAGGATAAGCGTGATGGTAAGGCTTATACGGTGTCTAAGCTGGCCGATGGAAACATCTGGATGACACAGAACTTGGACTTAGATTTGGATTCGAGCAGGACTTATACTAATGAAGATACTGACCTAGGTTGGAATACAAGTACTAATACTTACGACACAGCCAGTTGGTCTCCGATTCGCTCTACTTACGAAACATCCGCTAATAACATTCATGCCTGGTGCCAAGGAGGAACGTGGAACTCTCAAGATGGTTACTGCGAACAAAACAACACCCCAGAATCCTATGACCCAGGAGACCTATATTGGAATACTACGACTAGTGCCTCTTCGGATTGGTTTGCATATTTAAGTTCATGTGACTATTCTACCAGTACTCCATCGTGTAACGAATCGCTGAATCCGCTTTCTACCTACACGAGCTCTACAGGTACGGCACAATATCACTTAGGTAACTACTACAACTGGTCAGCTGCTATCGCTTCTAATGATGCTAGCGTATATGGGTATGATGATGAAGATCCGGATACTCCTCTTATCAATCCTGAGACTCATCAATCCATCTGCCCGGCTGGTTGGACATTACCGTATGCAAATTACAATAATAATACAGATCAATCAGAAGGAGATTTTGCTAATCTCTGGACTGAATACGGTTGGGATAATAACAACTATGGATTTAGTGATATTTCTACTGTCTGGTCAGCTCCGCTCTACTTCGCTCCCGCCGGCGGCTTCAGCGGTAACCTCGGCATTATCGGGGGCAACGGCAACTTCTGGTCGTCCGTCGCCTACGATGTTAGCTATGCTCACAGCGCGTACTTCGACGTGGGTGGCGGTGCCTATCCGGCCGATAACGACAGCAGGATCAGCGGCTATCTAGTGCGTTGTATACTCCGTTAGGATTTTGAACTGTACTGAACCGTCCCCTTAAAAGATTCGAATTAATATTTTTTGTGACAATACTATTAATCTGGGCTTAAGCTGGTTAATTGGTTGAAATTGTATTATTCATATGCGATTCTTGATGTCGGGAGCATACTCTGATGAACTAAAAATAACAAGATTCTAAAGATACTTCATTGTATACAATAGGTCTTTAAAAATAGCCCTTCGGGGCTATTTTTTGTTGTCGATTTGTCTGTACGTAAACTAGAATTATATTAATGGTTATGCTACAATGATTATGTGATGATTGTACAAAAGAGAAGTAACACAGTACCGATAATTGCCGGAATGTTAATAATTATTACTATACTCAGTGGATTGGTCTTGATTTCTGATTCTTCTTACGCTGATGATACAGTAGACGAAATCAACATCACTGTCCCTATGTCCTGTACTATGTCTGGTACTGGGCAGGATTCCCATAATGCCAATATTAATAATGGTACCTATACTCCTAATATCGGTACTACTACTATGCATGTGTTCTGTAACGATAATGCAGGCTTCTCCATCTACGCCGCAGGATATACAGGAGATGAGATAGGTGGGACTAATAGTAATAAGTTAGTCGGGACATCTGCCAGTGATAATGCCGCTATAGAATCAGGATTAGCCACATCGGCAGGAAATCCAGACGTATCTAACTGGGCGATGAAACTAACCATTACACAAGATTCTGGCGATACGACTGGCACTAATGCCTTCGTGATAGACTCTGCTCCTAATGTATCACTTCCAAGTGAAGCAGAATCAGGAGCCACCAGTGCCTCCTTCTCAGACTACCATGTAGTACCAAATGAATACGTTAAAGTCGCTCACAAGATTTCTTCTACTGATATGACGGCAAATACTGGTGGAACTAAGATTGCCTCTACCTATGCTGCCTACATTAGCAAGACTCAAAAAGCTGATACCTATACTGGGCAAGTCATTTACACTCTCGTTCATCCAGCCAATGCAGATACACCAATACATCCTGATCAGATTGGTGTAAATTTTTACGGTAATGGCTTAACCTTTGCTGGAGGAGAAACCAGCAATCACGTAATCTATGGCAATGGCTGCATAACTGATGAGTACATTGCTATTGTGCCGGAAATCGTAGAGACTTCAAACCTAACCAATGGCATACAAGATGGTTCCTATACCGATAGCGAATTGATCTTTCAAACCAAGACTTTTACTGGCGCTAACAAAATCAAGGTAGTGGTAGATTATGCCGTTACTGCAGATACAGCAGGCATAGGGATAATTGAAGGTACTTGGAATGGGGATTGGAATAATCCTCCTGAAACATACTATAAAATTCAACCATTCAATAATGAGTCCAGTACAGAAGAATATATTCTAAATGGCGATACGGCGACAATCTACATTAATTCTTACCGCGCAGCACAATCTGGTTATGACTACGGTTTTTATACCAGACTCTACCCAATTTATGCTGCAGAGCACGAAAATACTGGAATTATGTCTACAACCTGCGGCCTTATAGCACAAAACGGGACTTATGCGCAGACAACTACCTGGTATAATAAATGGTTTTTTAATGATAATGGAAGAATTACCTTTTTAGAGGACGAGTCGGCTATTATTGATTATGTCGAGCAAAATGAAAATACATTGTTCGGAACCACTATAGATCTCTATGCATACAATTATAGCTGTAATCCAAATGCTACCAATATCTCACAAGTGCGTTGCATGCAAGATTTTGCCTCGTTTACTAATGAATCCAGAGCTTCGGTCTTAAATTCCATGAATCGTGGGACTCAATATGTCTTAAGAGACTCACGCGACGACAAATTCTATACAATTACTAAATTAGCTGACGGAAATATTTGGATGACCCAGAACCTAGATTTAGACTTAGATTCTACTAAGACATACACCAATGAAGATACCGATATTGGCTACGATGCCGCGACGAAACAATATAGCACAGCATCTTGGATCCCACACAACTCCACCTATTCTGCAACCGTCGACCATGTCGGGAATTGGAACTCATCGTTTACATATCCAGTATCCTATGATCCGGGCAATCTTTATTGGAACGGTGCGGAAAGTGACAAAAATAACTGGCTTAATTACATGGAAAGCTGTTACCACAGTAATAATGTGCTCATTTGCGACCAATCGATCAACCCTACACCCGACTATACCACCACCACTGGCATACCACAGTATCATATAGGTAATTATTATAACTGGCCTGCGGCAACCGCGGCTTCAAATGCTGAAACTAGTTGGGAATGGAGGTTAGTCGACCAATCAATTTGTCCGGCCGGTTGGACTCTGCCTTTACCTGGGGAAGGAGAAGACACATTCTATTCATTGTGGCAAAGGTACAACTTCTTACAGTACCCTTATGAGTTAGATGGTAACAGCCAGAGATTAAATAGTGGTGGAGCATTATGGAAAAATCCATTTTATTTGGTGCCTAGTGGATACTATTCTGCCTTTACACCAATTAACATTGGAAGTGATGGCTGGTATTGGACAAAAGCTACATATGGCGAAATAGGGGCAAATGCAAACTATTCCATTTCGGACTCCAGTTCACATCCATCATCCATATTATATCGTTCAGATGGTGGTTCTATTCGTTGTGTAGCTCGGCCAGTTATCAATTCGGCCATCAATCTTCCTTCAGTCGTTTTTGATACTACTTAAAAACTAGTAACGCATTAGGTTGTTCCGTCAGACAATCAGATGAGTTTTTCTCATACTGAATGCTCATTTGAAGAACAAACAAAATGCATTTTTTCATTACTAGAAATCTTATAAACTCTATTTCGAACTTAAATGCCAGTGGTCGCCGTACTCACATTTATAGACTGTGAGTTCGGGTGAATCATGATCATATGCGGCGACGAGAGCGGCCAGCTCGGCCTCTTCTTCGGTGGCGTAGCAAATCTTATGCGTGTCACCGACCCAGCAGCGCTTAGGTTCGTATTTCTGATTAGGGTTCAAGTGTTTATTTCGATTAGCCATATATTTATATTATATCACATATTGATATATTTTGCAAATTATGATAGAATCTCTCTTATGACTTTAAGCAAAGATAAGATACGAAATGTAGCGATTATTGCGCATGTCGACCATGGGAAGACTACTCTGGTCGATGGGCTTTTGAAGCAATCGCATACTTTTCGTGATAACCAGGCGGAGATGTCGCAGACCCTGATTATGGATTCTGGCGACCAGGAGCATGAGCGGGGTATTACGATTACGGCGAAGCAGACCTGCGTTTATTATGATGGCTATAAGATTAACATCATCGACACGCCGGGACATGCGGATTTCTCAGGCGAGGTGGAGCGAACTCTGAATATGGCGGATGGCGTACTGCTGATCGTGGATGCTCAGGAAGGCCCCATGCCGCAGACGAAGTTCGTGCTATCGAAAGCACTTAACCTCGGGCTGAGGCCAGTGGTTGTGATTAATAAGATTGACAAGCCGGCAGCTCGGGTGAATGAAGTGCTAAGCGAGATTGAGAGTCTGTTCCTGGAGCTTGCCACCGACGAATTACAACTTTTCTACCCAGTTTATTATGCGATTGCGCGGGAAGGCCGAGCTGGCAAGACGACCGAGCTGGATGATGACCTACATGTGATTTTCGAATCAATCATTAATGATATTCCTGCACCTTCGGTAAATCCGGATGCAGAGTCGGCGCAGCTGCTAGTCGCCGCCCTGGCTGGAGATAATTACCTGGGGAAGTACTGCATTGGAAAGATTTTTAGTGGTAAGCTTAAGAAAGGACAGAGTGTTACCATTTTGAGAGCGAACAACGCTTCCGACGAGGGATCTTTCGCGACGACGGGAGCGAACGAAAGGGAGCCCGCCCGTAACGACGGGCCGGGCGACCGGTGCCCGAGTGGAAGCATGGTCGCGAAACAGAAGGGTAAGATTGACTGCCTTTTCTCCTATCGCGGGCTTTCCAAGGAAGAGGTTCCGGAAGCGATTGCGGGGGATATCGTGGCGATTACTGGAGTATCAGAAGCAAATATCGGTGACACGATTGCGACCGGCGATAATCCAGAGGCTCTACCTGGAATTGAACTGGAAGCACCGACTTTATCGATCTACATCGGGCCAAACACTTCACCACTAAAGGGGCGTGAAGGCGAATTTACGACTTCACGACAAATTGCGGAGCGGTTGACACGGGAGCTGGAAACCAATATCGCTTTGAAGATCCAGCCTGACGGACTCGGGTATAAAGTGTCGGGGCGGGGTGAGCTACATTTGTCTGTCCTGATTGAGACCATGCGGCGCGAAGGCTACGAGATGGAAGTTGGACGACCGGAAGTGGTCTACCGCGAGATTGACGGGGTAAAATGCGAGCCGATTGAATCTTTGACGGTGGAGGTGGAGCCGGAATTCGTGGGGGCAGTATCACAAGAGCTTGGCGTGCGTAAGGCAGAGCTGAAGTCCCAAGAACTTACCGCCGCGGGAGCTACGAGGTTTGTTTATGAGATTTCTACGGCAGCTCTTATTGGACTTAGGAATAATTTACTCACTGCGACGAAAGGCACGGTGATTATGTCTTCGATTGCGGCCGGATATCGCCCGGTGGAAGGGAAATATAAGCCCGAGCGCAATGGGGCGTTGGTTTCGTTTGAATCGGGGGTATCGACGGCGTATGCTTTGGATGCTGCACAGGCACGAGGGATTTTATATATTCCGCCACAGGTGCCAGTGTATCAGGGTATGATTGTGGGGCTTTCGAACAAGAAGGACGATCTCGACATCAATATCTGTCGCGAAAAGCAGCTCACCAATATGCGAACCCATGCATCGGATGGCGCGATTCAGCTGACTCCATACACACAGTTATCGCTGGAACAGTGTTTGGATTTCTTATTAGATGATGAACTGCTGGAAGTGACACCTAAATCTCTGCGCCTGCGCAAAAGACAGCTCGACCCGATAAAAAGGAAGCGGGAGAATCGGAACTTAGTTTGAGAGCTAAATGTAGCAGAGGCTGGAAGGACTAGCTTACCGTCGGTTACAGTCCAACCGTCAGTGGTAGGTAATTTCATGGTCATGGGGAGTTTTGCAGATAGATACCTCAAGGGCAGGAGGCTTCTTTACAGTAGCCCAGCCATATATAGTGGCAAATATATCAAATCCCCGTCCACCTTCACGTCCTTGGTGTGCAGGACGTATCTCTCGCCTACCTTTTTCCCGTATTTTTGCTTAAATTTGTCGATCGAGGAGTGCTTCGTATAATCACCGGACTTTACCTCGATCGGATTGAGTTTATTGTCTATGGAAATAAGAAAATCCACTTCCATAGTATTCTTGGGCTGCTCGGCATCTGTACACGAATAATAATACGGTCTGTAATCATTGCCGCTAAGTGCCTGCGATACATAGTTTTCCATAATCATACCTTCATTGACATTCAATTTGTCTAGCAAAATATCGCGATAAATATCATTATCAAGGTAGGGCTTATTCTCAAAAACCTGCGTTACTAGTAGGCCGGTATCACCTAGGAAGCATTTGAAGCTATTCGCATCCTCGGTCAGGGCCATTCCTATGCTAGGGTCAGTCGTATTATAACAAAGATTTACTATCATGGATTCCTTTAGCCAATTAAATGCCGTTCTATAATCGCGGTTTCTCGCCGTCTCGGAAATTGACGATAGCTTATACCGCTTACCCTGAGTACTAAGCTGACCCGGGATACCATCAAAGATTGCGACAACCTTATCATCATCTGCGTATTTATGTATATCCTCTCGATATAGCTTCAATATCGCTTTTTTGGCAGCATCAGCCTTTTCAAAATCTTCATTATCTAGATACGCTAGCACGGCTTGAGGCATCCCACCTACAAGTACATATTTCCTAAACCGCTTCATGATCTCACGGTGCAACGGTCCAACGGTTTCGTGTTTCTCATATTTCTCTCTGATGAATGGCATCGTCGTAATATCGCCAGTCGCCCAGAGGAATTCCTCGAAATCCATAGGATACATATTGATCCGCTCTTCTTCGGACGGAATGACGATATCTTGCACGTTTTTCTTGAGACTAATGAGCGACCCGGTCTCGATATAATCATACCGGCCATCTGCAACTAGGTATTTTATAAGCGACCTGGCCGGTGGCCAGAGCTGCACCTCATCAAAAATGATGACAGATTTCCTAGAGATGAGCTTCACCTTATAATAGATCTCTATTGTATTAAAAATAGTGTTGAGATCGTCTCGCTCGTTTACGAATAGATCCTTAATCATTTGCGGTGCTTCATTGAAATCTATCAGGCAATAGCTATCGTATTCATTCTCAGCGAATTCTTTTGCAATAGTACTCTTACCTACACGGCGTGCGCCTTCTATTAGTATTGCCGTCGCTCCGTCCCGAGATTTTTTCCATTTTAGTAGTTCATCGTTTTTTGCGTTTAAGCTTAATATCGTCTTTCATAGACCTCCTTACCCCTTATTATGCATAGTTTTGCACGAAATTGAGAAACTAAGACTGGTAATTTTGCACGGAATTGAAAAACTCACAGTAGTGGTTTCGCACGAGATTGGAAAACTAGAACTGGCAATTTCGCTGGTAAAAACTTGGCAAAACCGCGGGGAAATTCTTGGCATTTTCGCTGAGGAATACTTGGTGAAATAGCCGTAAAGGCTTACCGAAGGGTGTGAGTTAGTTGGTTCTGAGGAGGCAGCGGACGGAGTAGCCATAACTGCGGTTATCAGAATTGGCAGAGCTAATAAATCCGGAGTTGAAGTACAGGAAACGGGCCCAATTGGGACTAGAGTAGGAAGAAGCAGACCAGTAATAACCAGCGCTACCATCATATTGGAACGATCCATAAACGTAATAACCAGCAAGTAGAAAGTCTGGAGTGGTGCCGGGACCAGCCTGGTCATAGAATCTAGTATCGTAAGCCTCGTCAAACGATGTAATTGAGTTGTCGTCTAAACCATATTGACGTGCAAATGCATAAAAATCTGATTCAGTTTGCCAGTTGGCAGCACTAGTGGTTCTACTGGTTGGTAGTTTCCAGTTCTTTGGGCAAATACTGTAGGCCGCATCGGTGTTGTCTGTGCTAATGCTTCTACCAGAGCCAAGAGTAGCAGCATCCCATGAGTAGTAGGAATAACATGGAGTGTCTTGACCGCTTTCGCCACAGTCTGTCTTGTTGCCGCTATTGAATACATAAGCGTAGTTGTTGTTATAGAATTGAGTATCATCGGTGAGATGGTTATCATCTGGATTTTTTGTAGCAGAGGCTGGGAGGACTAGCTTACCATCGGTTACAGTCCAACCGTCAGTGGTAGGTAGTGTATAATTTGTATCAAAGTCGGTGTCGGTGCTAGATAGAGCGGTGCCGCCAGCGATATTAAGGTTTTCCACCATCCAACAGTTGCCATCTTTGAGTTTAGCAACTTTGTAAACCTGATTATCACGAACATCAATTAGCTCGGTTGTACTACTAGCTTCTATGTTTACGCTATTACAAATGGCACTGTTCAAATCTTGCATTTTGTAGTAACCGTTGATTTTAGTCTTGCCAGCCAACTGCATGGCAGATTCTATGGCGGTTGGTTTGGTTGGTGCAGGTGCTGTATTCGGATGGACGAGGGTGTATTTGACTTGGCCGGTGTAGGTGCCGGCGGGTTGGGTTTTGCTGATGTAGGCTTGATAAGTGGATTTTAGGGTGGCGCCCTCGGCAGTAGATTGGCCGGCTGGGTTGATATCGGTACCAGATGTACGCTTAGCTACTAGAGTGTAGTCGTCTGGGACTTCCTGAAAAGTGCTGTAGTCTGGATCACCCTGTTCTCTATCGGTATCAGCACTGCTACCCGCTATGATGATGGGGTAGGTAGGGGTTGGGTCGGTAATAGTAGATAGTTTCATGGCCCACTGTGATATATCTGTGTTTCCTACTGGTCCTGTAGCGGTACCGGTTACTATATTATAATTATCTCCCAAAGTAGAACTAGTTAGTACATTCTTACCATCAGTATTATCAGTATAACCAATAGCATAGATAGCAAAACCATTATTATCATTACAGAAAACCTTCATGGTCGTTTCACCAATAGTGGAGTTAGATTGGCCATTATTGATGGTAGCATTATGGGAATCTTGTCCAGTACCAGACATGGTACAGGAGACTGGGACTGTGATGTTGATTTCGTCTACTACATCATCGGCAGAGACATTATAAGATGATAATAGTGTACCAAATATAACCGTAACAGCTAGTGGAACACTTAAGAACTTGAGGGTTTTATTCATTTTGTTTATAGCCTTTCTTACAATTATAATAGCACAACCATTATAATAATTCCACTGCCTTTTTGTGAGTTGCCGAGATAATTATCAGCTATGTGATATAATCATCTTATGTTGATCGACACGCATTGTCATTTGCATGATAGGGAGTTTTTCACCGCTGAGCAGGCGGAAGAGATGATTCAGCGGGCGCATGCAGCGGGAGTAGAGAAGATTATCTGTATCGGCACGTCACATGAGGATTCTCTAGCTGCGCGCGAGTTCGCGAGTAAACATGATAATGTATACTGGACCTACGGCATTCACCCCGAAGCTATAGGGCGGGGCCTGGCTGAACCTATTTTTTCGGATGTGGGACTTGAATTTTCAAGCACGTCATACACTGGGCCGCGGGCAGAACCGCCCCTCCGGGGCGAACCTGTCCGGGCCGTCAGGAATATACGTGTTGAAAATTCAAATCAGAACTTTATACATCCGAGAATACAGATTTCAGCCACCCGCCCTGTAGCTATCGGTGAGGTCGGGCTGGATTATCATTATCCTAATTATAATCGTGAGGCGCAGATAAGGTTATTCGAGCAGATGCTGCAGCTGGCCTCTGATAATGACCTACCCGTGTCGTTTCATGTCAGGGAAGCCTTCCAAGACTTTTTCCCAGTGGTGGCTAATTTCCCGAAGGTGCGTGGCGTAGTGCATTCCTTTACTGATAGCAAGAAGATTCTGAAGCGAATTTTAAACGAAACTGATTTCTATGTAGGAGTGAATGGGCTGGCCACCTATTCGACACTGCCAACCCCGCCACTAGAGAGAATCCTACTGGAAACAGATGCGCCGTTCTTGACTCCAGAGCCATTTCGTGGTATAATTAATGAACCGGCCCATGTGAGCGACATCGCCAACTGGCTAGCCGCAAAACTTGGGTCAGAGTTCAAAATTATAGAGAAGGAGACCACGAAAAATGGAAGAAAACTATTTAGAATATAAAGTGCCTTCTTTCGCAAAGAGTGAGGCCTATGGTTTTGACGATTCTTCAAGTGAGGATTTGAGGATTTTTGAGGAATTAAACGCTATTTCTCAGGAGATTGAAAAATGTCGCTTGGAAAACTGCTAGGGTTAAATTTATCACCGAAATACCCTTTTAGAAAGGTGAAGGAGCCACAAAAGCTCACCTACGAAGACTTGATCAATGCCGAGGCGGAGCTGGGGCGTACGATTTTTGGGCCAATTCCGAATGGCCACGAAAGGGAGTTTTTCGAGGCAAGGAAAAACGTCTGGATTTGGCATGAAAGCTATCTGGATAATTCTGGAATACTTAAGAAGATTACGGTCAGGTACGAGGTGCGACCGGCTGGTGTATATAAGAAGTCGGCCAAAGGCAAGTATAAGAAACTAGCCGGAGACGAGCTGGATAATTTCCGCAAGGCCGCGAAGGTTTACCTTAACCTTGTCAAATCAAAACTCTATTGCTAAAATAGAGTCATGGATAACGACAAACCTTTGAAGAAATCAAAAAAACTTGGACTATCAATTGGGGTTTTTGTAGTAGGAATAATCGCACTAATTGTTGGTGTGGTTTTTTTGATACTGGATTTGCTCCATGTGCCAGATATTGAGGACGGGGAGTACTTAATCTCGGCGGAGCAGTGGGTTCTCGATGATGGCGCGAATTGTGCAAATAGTACAGATGTGACTACCGAGGGCGAAGACAGCGTAGATGAGAATAATGGCGAGTCAAATTGCATGCCAAGCGTGATTTGGAAATTTACCGAAGTTGGTAAGGGAACACTGACCACGAACGGTCACTTAAACGATTACGACTTCGTCTGGGCAATCCGGGACGGCAAATTACAGATTGAAACTAAATGGCTATATAACCTCGAGAATGAGTACGAGTACGAACTAAACCAGCGAGAGAAAACTCTTACGCTAATAGATGGCGAGAAGAAAATCGTCTTCGTTGGTGAGTTTACAGATGTGCAATAATATGTTATAATATTCTTATGATTTATCTTGACCATGCTGCAGCTACGCCAGTAGACAAAAGAGTGCTACAAGCGATGGAGCCGTGTTTTACGGAGGATTTTTTTAATCCGTCGGCGGCGTATTTACCGGCGAAAAAGATGGCTTCTGAATATGAGTCGGCAAAAGGCGTAATTGCACATGCGATTGGGGCGAAGACCTCTGATTTGATTATAACCGCTGGGGCAACTGAGGCGAATAATTTAGCGTTTACTGCTATATCTTTGGACGAATCCCGTCAGTCACTCTCCTCTCCCGCTTCGCAAGACTCAGTAGGGCACCCTCCTCACAGCTGTCACCCGTCCGTGTTGTATCTCGTGACTGAACATGATTCGGTCAGGAGGGTGGCGGAGCGATACGGCGGGCAGGCGATTGATGTTTTGCTGAATGGATTGATTGACTTATCGGATTTACGCAAGAAAATTACGGATGAGACGGAGCTTATCTCGGTGTCGCTCGCAAATAATGAGCTGGGGACGATTCAGCCGATAGCAGAGGTGTCGCAGATTATTCGGGAAGTGAAACTCGACCGGATGAAGAGGGGGCTAAAACGGCAATTGTTGTTGCATTCTGATGCCTCACAGGCGCTAAATTTGCTCGATATCAATGTCGCCAGACTGGGGGTGGATTTATTGACACTAAATGCCGCTAAAGTTTACGGGCCGAAAGGGGTCGGCGCATTATATGTATCACACGATGTCAGGTTACACCCACTGACTTTTGGGGGTGGGCAGGAAAACGGCCTCAGGAGCGGTACGGAGAATGTGCCTGGGGTAATTGGGTTTGCCAAGGCGATTCTTTTGACAAAGGAGCACCTGAATGGCAACCGGAAGAAATATGCGGCGTGGAAGAAGAGCTTTTTATCTGAGCTATCCGATTATGAGTTGATTAACGACAGGCATTCGCTGGATAATTTCGTAGTAGTGTGTTTCAAGGGACTGGATGCGGAACGACTAGTGTTTTTACTAGAGGAAAGAGAAGTCTACGTCGCGACTGGCGCCGCCTGCGCCGCTTCTAAGGGTGTCAGGTCACATGCGCTAAAGGCTATCGGGCTAACCGACGAGCAAATCGCTGGCTCACTTCGGATTACCTTCGGTGAGACTAATGATGAGGCTCAAATTCATGAGGCGGCAAAGATTATCAATGAAGTAGTGGCTGGCGAGAGGGAGCGGATTAATAAGTCAGCGGCGGCTAAGAAGGAGCTGGCAAATGACTAAGACGGTTTATGTCGGCATGAGTGGCGGCGTGGATTCGAGCGTGGCGGCGCTGCTTTTGAAGGAGCAGGGCTACAATGTGGTTGGCGTTTACATGAAAAACTGGTCTAAAGACCTACCTGGGATGAAATGTCCTTGGGCGGAAGATCTGGCCGATGCTAAGAGAGTCGCAGTGAAACTAGGGATTGATTTTCAGGTGTGGGATTTCGAGAAAGAATACCGCGAGAAAGTCGTCGATTACATGCTCTCTGAATTTCGTAAAGGCAATACGCCAAATCCGGACATTATGTGCAACCAGGAAATCAAATTCAAGCTGTTTTACGAAAAGGCGATGGAGGCGGGGGCTGATTTTATTGCAACGGGGCATTATGCAAGGGTAGGCGTTGAGCAATCCGGAAGTATCATATTGGGGACGGGGTCGGCTCGGCCCGTCGTTACGGGCGAGCCGCCCCTCGCCACCTCGGTCGTAACCTCCGGAGCGCCCCACTATAATACTTCCGGATTGTTCCCACCCATACTTGCAAGAGCCACCGATGAAAATAAGGATCAGACGTATTTCTTGTATCGGATATCAGAGGAGGCATTGGCGCATACTTTGTTCCCGATTGGGGATATGTTGAAGCCGGAAGTCAAGAAACTGGCGGCCGAGAAGGGGCTACATAATGCTTATAAGAAGGAGTCCATGGGAGTTTGTTTCGTGGGTGAGGTGGGGATGAGGGACTTTTTGAAGGAATACATCGATGTAAAGCCAGGTGAAATTCGCGAAATTGAAAGCGACAGGGTACTTGGATATCACGAGGGAGCGATTTTCTATACGATTGGGCAGAGGCACGGGCTATATCTTGATGGCGAAAAAGGCGTAGTCAACGACGGAATGCCGTATTATGTGGTGAAAAAGGATATTGATAAAAACATCGTATATGTGTCAAAAAACTTGAATCATGAGGCGATTTGGGTAACAGAGCTGAGACTACGTGATATGTTGCTGAGGAGGTCCGAATATGCTGTATTGGGGCGCTCCGGAGGTTACGACCGAGGTGGCGAGGGGTCCGAGCCCCGTGACGACGGGCGCGAGGAACCCCGTCCCCAAAACAGCATATTCGGACCTCTCGACACTATCCACGTTCGTCTCAGGCACCGGGCGCCACTGATTCCGGCGACTTTTGACGGCGAAACGCTACACTTTGAGAACGAAATCAAACGGCCAGCCAGCGGACAGAGCGCAGTCTTCTATTCCGGTAAAATTTGTCTGGGTGGCGGCATTATTTGCTAGCAAAAGCCCCTTTTTTGAAAAGGGGCTTTGATGAAAAGGAATCCTTACAATTAGACCATCATCATCGCTGCGTTTGCGCAAAGTAAAATACCGGCAATAATGCTCATGCCAGTAATGACATAGAGATGCATTCTTTCTTGATTGGAAATGCCAGTTTGAGTACGCTTGCAGCATGCTTGCTTGCGGCGTGGCGCCTGCCTGGTCGCGGTCTTCTTAGCAGTCCTAGTCGCAGTTTTCTTTTTTGCTTGTGCCATATAGCTCCTTTTTATTTATTTAATATCCTTACGCTTATTTTAGCACTAATAATATTTTCTGTCAATCCCTTTTATGATATAATGCTACCTATGGATGCAAATGTTGTTAGACAAAAATTTTTAAATTTTCAGGTGTCGAAGGGGCACAAGATAATTAGCCCTGCACCTCTGGTACTGGAGGGCGATCCGACGACCTTATTTACCGGTTCGGGTATGCAGCCGCTGCTACCTTATTTACTAGGGAAGGAGCACCCGGAGGGGACTCGGCTTTGTGATTCTCAGCCTTCGCTGCGATTGCAGGATATTGAGGATGTGGGAGACCCTAGGCACACGACGGTTTTTGAAATGCTCGGGAACTGGTCACTGGGCGATTATTTCAAGGAGGAGCAGATTCGAAATTTCTTTGAGTTTCTGACTAAGGAAGTCGGATTGGATCCGGAGCGGATTTACGTGACTTGTTTTATCGGCAATGACAAATACGGCATACCGCGCGACACGGAAGCTGCCGAGATCTGGCAAAAGGTCTTTAATGAGGCTGGAATTGAGGCGAAAATTGTCGAAATCGGTTCGGCAAAAGATGGCGACAAACGCGGCGTGAAGCCAGGCGAGAGGATTTTCTTCTATGATGATCACGAGAACTGGTGGTCGCGGGGTGGTGGTTGCGAGACAACACCGATTGGCGACCCCTGTGGGCCAGATTCGGAGGTATTCTATGACTTCGGTGAGGATAAACAGGATGTAGAGAAATATGGACTGGCGCACCCGGCCAGCGACGGGGCGAGGTTTATGGAGATTGGTAATCAGGTCTTCATGCAGTACCGCCGCAACGAAGATGGGAGTTTCTCTGAGCTAGAGAAGAAGAATGTCGACTTCGGTGCGGGACTGGAGCGAATTACTGCCGCTTCAATTGATAGTTTTGATGTGTTTAGGATCTCACTAATGAAGCCGATTATTGAGAAGCTGGAACAAATTTCGCACAAATCTTACGACAACAATACCGACGAGATGAGGGTGATTGCTGACCACATCCGCGGTGCTTATCTGCTGGCAGCGGAAGGGTTAGTGCCATCTAACAAGACTCAAGGGTATGCAATGCGAAGATTGCTACGCCGAGCGATTCTGAGAGCACTGGACCTCGGGATTTCTGACAATTTCTTAGCGGAGATTGTGCCAATTGTGTCTGAGATTTACCGTGATTTGCCGGATTCGATTTTGACACACCGCGAGGTAGCACTCGATGTAATGCTGCGCGAGGAAAATGCTTTTCGGAAAACGCTAAATCGTGGGCTGAAGGAGCTACATAAGCTGTCTGGACAATCGAGAACGGACTTCTCGGGGCGCTCCGGAGGTTACGACCGACCGTCGAAGGAGCCGAGCAGACGAAACGCTTGCGTTTCGTGTCGAGGCGACGACAGACGGACGACCTTTGGTCGATGTGGCGAGGGGTCCGAGCCCCGTAACGACGGGCGCGAGGAACCCCGTCCCCGAGAAGTCCCGTTTAGATTGTCCGGATATGACTTATTTAAGCTCCAGGACACTTATGGTTTTCCGATGGAACTTTCGGTAGAAGAGTGTTATCGTGAAGGTATTGACCTCTCTCCAGATTACATCAAAGAATTCGAGCAGGCTCTGGCCGAGCAGCGTGAGCGCTCACAGACTGCCTCTAAAGGCATGTTTAAGGGTGGCTTGGAAGATCACGGCGAGCAGACCATCAAGTATCATACTGCTACACACCTCTTACTAGCGGCATTGCAGAAGCTGGTTTCGCCAGACATCGTCCAGAAAGGCTCGAACACCACCGCCGAGAGGTTAAGATTTGATTTTAATCTTGACCATAAGATGACAGACGAAGAGAAGAAGGCGGTCGAAGACCAAGTTAATGAATGGATTGAAGCAGATTTGCCAGTAGTGCACGATGAGTATGATAAAAAATATGCTCGAGAAACATTGAAAGCACATGGGCAGTTCTGGGATAAGTACCCTGAGAAATTGATCGTGTATACAATTGGCGATTTCGAGAATCCAATTTCGCGCGAGGTCTGTGGTGGGCCGCACGTCGAACATACGGGAGTGATTGGAAAATTCCGAATTAAAAAGGAAGAGTCATCGTCGGCTGGAGTAAGAAGGATTAAGGCGGTTCTGGAATAGAGGTGTCTGAAGCCACCCACTTGAGACTTTTGAATTAAAGCTATCCTTAAAACTAGGCCAGAATGGGGGAAGGCACCCTGTAAAGGGTGCCTTATGGTTGATTGTGGGATGTTGTGGGATGTTGATGGCTGGATTAGAACTCGAAGCCGAATTCCAGTAAGCGTTTCCGGAAATGGTCTGGATTAATATACAGCTGATGCGGGATTCCCATGGTCGGGGCCCTCAGATTGAAGGGGTCTCTAGCCAGTGAAGCCGCGGTGGTGCTATACGTTTCTCCAGCGATAAGGAAGGCTTCCAGAGGATGTATTCCGTTCACCTCCAGTTTTTTCTCAAGGTAGCTTTTCTCAAAGTAGCTTTTCTCAAAGTAGTTTTTCTGATTCTTTTTGATTCCGTCTGATATGGTCTGATGGTCATCGAAGGTCCAATGGGCCATACTGGCAATTTCAAACAGATCAGAATGCTCTTCCTTGATTAGTTCCTGTCGCTCCCTGTTGCAGTTACAGAGTAATTGAATCTCCGGGATTCCGTATTCGATTCTTCCTCTGCATGCGGGGATTTGAGACGGATAGGACTTTATAGATCTCAGTACCTCCATCACTCCCGGCTTAACACATTTCAAGGCTTTAGTGTAAAATGCTCTGGCCTCTTTTGCGCTAATGATGCCTACTTCCCTCCAATAGTCTTCTTCAGAGATTTCTCCTCTTAAAAGCTTATTGTATCTGTCTCTAGTGTCATATAACCTACGAGAATACAGATTAGCGACATCCTGCCCGTACCGGTCGGCGACATACTCTGATGTCTTCCGAATCCCCCAAATCAACGTATCTGATAAAACAATGAAAACAATCATTTTTCCACCCCCTTTAGTCTTGGTTCCATCAGATGAACTAATTATAACACAAATCTTCTTCTAATGGGGGCTATTTCTGCAAAATTTTAGCAATTTTAGCTTTGAGCTTGTTTTCTTCTGGTGCTCCTGCGAGAGTATCTAGCCCAACCCATAAGAGACCCAAGGCCGTAGCAAAAGAATGGTCTAGATCGAAATCCTGCTCGTTTTTCAGATTCGGGAGTTCGGCGACATCAATCAGATGAATAATCGGGCGACGAGAGAAGGGGAGGGCCTGGTACCAATCCGACACGGCTAAGGAT
This sequence comes from Candidatus Saccharimonadota bacterium, assembly GCA_017510425.1. Lineage (GTDB taxonomy): Bacteria > Patescibacteriota > Saccharimonadia > Saccharimonadales > Saccharimonadaceae > Nanosyncoccus. The sequence continues at coordinate 79,889 of JAFWNJ010000014.1, read as the reverse complement.
TCCTGGATAAGAGAGAGTCCGGCACCGCCGCCGCAGAGGAAGAGATTAAGCGGAAGACTACTAATGCTCTCGAAATCTTCCAGCGCCACCTCGACACCAGTCATCCAGACAGAGAGATTGCGCGAAAGGGCGGATTCGACTTTAGATTTGACATGGTCGTCAAGCTCGGTGGTATCGAATTGCAATTTATACTTTTCAGCAGTATCAAAATCCACACCGAGCGATTCGGCAATTTGGTGAGTAAAACTGCGGCCACCGATTGAGAACATTTTCGTGCCTTCAATGCCACCATCCTCGACTACTGCAACATCAGTGGTGCCGCCACCTATGTCCATGACGATACCGGAGAAACCGGAATCAATATCATCGCCAAGGCAGGCGCGACAGACCGCAAATGGCTCTACAGCGATAGTGAGGAGGTCGAGATTAAGCTCTGCGCAGACTTTCTCAATAGCAGCGACATGGATTAACGGGGCAAAGGCTGTATAAAACTGAATAACTACATCTGAACCCTTGAAGCCAATCGGATTGCTGATTTTGTAGCCGTCAATCGTAAGCGAGACGATGGCGGAATTGATTAGCCGCACCTCGACATTATCATTGCCAGTCTCAAGTGCGACGGTTTTCTTGGCGACTTCACCAGATCTTTGCTGAACTTTCTTGATAATTTCCTGCATTTCGTTGTCGGTAATTGGTTTATTGGGATCCTTGCGATTATAATTAACCGTGGTAGTGGAACCCTTGACTAGCTCACCGGCAACACCAACTACGGTTAGCTCGGCGTGCTCGCCAGCTTGGTCCTCGACCTGTTTTATCGCTTCTTCGCAGACACTAACGACGGCAGGAATATCAGCAATTGCACCATTGTACATGTTGCCTTCATTCTGCTTGGCTTTACCTACACCCAAAATCTCGAGATTGCCCTTCCTGGCAGGTTTAGCAAGAACGGCTTTCACAAATTCAGTGCCAATATCTAAACCCAGAATCGTGCTCATACTTTGATTATAGCATACTTTCCAGGTGGTAAATCACCTATTTCATAGGGGCCGAAATGAGTGCGGTGAAGCTTGGTAACCCTATATCCCAGTGCAGCGAAGGTGCGGCGAATCTGGCGATTACGACCCTCGGTTAATACCACCGTGAAACGTTTGCGCTGGTCGGGGTCTGTCGCCAACGTAATCACCTTGAATTGGCTGGGGCCATCATCGAGCATTACGCCGTAATCGGAAATCATTTGCTGATGCAATGGCTGCAGAGGCTGATTTAGTTCTACTTCGTAGATTTTAGTCTTGCGGAATTTGGGGTGGGTCATTTGATAGGCAAAATCGCCATCATTGGTAAGCAGAATGAGGCCGGAGGAGTCTTTGTCGAGACGACCGACGGTCTTTAAGTGTTGATATTTAGCTGGTAAAAGCTCATAAAGCGTGGGAGCTGCCCCTTGCGCTCGGCGGGAACAGACGTATCCGACTGGTTTATGGAAGGCTAAATAAAGATACTCCGTCTCAAACGGAACTATCTTATTATTATAACATACTTTCGACGATTTGTCCAGTCTAGCACCGATTTTGGCTGGTTCGCCGTCTATAGTAACCTTACCGCTTACTATTAACTCGTCCGCTTCGCGGCGCGAGACACCTAATCTTTCCGCTAGGAATTTATTGAGCCTGATTTGGTTGTTCATAGTTTACTGGGGCAGAGTTTTGATTGACAGGTTCGGGTGCTGGGGCAGGGGCTGGGGTTGGTGTCGGTTCGGGTGCGGGAGCTGGAGTAGGCTCCGGAGCTGGAGCTGGTGCTGGCGCGGGAGCTGGTTCTGAAACAGGTTCTGGCTGCGGCAATGGTTGTTCGGGAGCTGGAGCCGGCGCGGGGGTCGGTTCGGGTGCGGGTGCTGGAGCAGGGGTCGGCTCAGGCACCGGTGCTGGGGCTGGAGCTGGTTCTGAATCTTTTGCCTCACGGTCGCCTAGCACTTCATGGATGGCACCAATCACATCCTCTATGCCGACTTGAGATTTAACTAAATACTTATTGGCGCCGAGGCTTTCGCCACGCTGGCGCTGGTCGTCTGCCGAGAGCGCAGTCATCATGATAACCTTAATATCGGCGGTTTCTGGCGTAGAGCGAAGAATATCTAGCATGTCAAAACCTGAAATTTTTGGCATCATTACGTCACTTAGAATTAGGTCTGGTTTTTCGCGTACTGCCACAGCAAGAGCCTCTTCACCATCACCAGCGGAAACTACTTCGTAACCTTCAGCTGTAATCCGAATACTGTAAATCTCGCGCAAGCTTGCATCGTCTTCTACTACCATTATTTTACTCATTTTGGTTCTCCGTTTAAATTGTTATTGGTTTGATTTGTGGACATAGTAACTGTTTGCGTTGGGGGAATGGGTGGAGCGGGTGGGGCTGGTTGCACTGGCGAAGCCGATTGTACTATCTGTGCTGGTGGTATGGGCGCGGCTGAAACGGCCGGAGTAGGCGCCTGCATCATGCGATTTTGTACCATAATCATACGTTTTTCGTATTCCGAATCAGACAGGCGTGGCAGAGAAACATAGAAGGTCGAGCCTTCGCCGAAGGCCGATTCGGCCCAAACTTTGCCCCCCATTGCCTCAGTGCGCTGTTTGACAATATATAGGCCTAGGCCTGTCCCGCCAATTGTGCGCGTATCAGAATTATCTGCTCGATAGAATTTCTGGAACACATGCATTAAATCATCCGCCGAAATACCAATCCCGGTATCAGTCACATTGACGAGAAAACGATCGCCGTCGGCACGAACGTTGACATAAATCGAGCCGCCTTCGGGGGTGTATTTGATGGCGTTTTCGATGAGATTATCCATTATTTCACGCATAAAATTAATGTCAATAAAGCCATACACGACTGGGTGCATTTTGCGATTAACGTCTGTAAAGTCGCCCTCGGAAGAGCCGAACGTGAGTTTAAGCTTGGCCTCTTCAGCGCGGAGCCTGTAATCTTCGGTGATTGACTTGATTAATTCAGTCATTTCGACCGGCTCGAGATTGGGTCTGATTTTACTATCGTCAAGTTTCGTGACATCCAAGAGATCCTGGAACAGTTTGCCAAGATGCTTGGAGGCCTTCTCAGCCGCAGTCAGATAGCCGCGCGCCCGCTCATCAATGGTGGCAGTCTGGGGATTAAGAGTCAGAGAAAGGTAGCCGTCAATGGTGGCTACTGGGGTGCGCATTTCGTGTGAAGCGGTGGAAATAAATTCGGCCTGCTCGCTCTCCTCGGCAAGCTCTCTTGTAATATTGCGCAGAGTAATAATACGATTATTGCCGGCTCCCTCTACTGGAATCACGGAGATCGAAACTGGTACTCGCTTCTCGGAGCTAGCGTTTATCAGTAAGGCCTGGAAAGCATCTAGTGGCTGATTTGTCAGCATTGCCTGAATAAGGTGATTTTCATTCTCTGCAAGCGCACGGCCTTCTTTACTCTCAATCTTAATAATTAGCCCAAAATCTAGCCCAATGGCATTTTCGGCGGAGCTACAACCCGTCATGATGACAGCCGCAGGGTTAATAAAACAAACTGTATTATTCTTGTCAGCAATAATTACACCATCATGGATGTATCTCAATGCCAATTCCGACAATACTGCATTATTACTTGGACTATTCTGGTTTTTTTTAGGTTTGAAAATGCTCATTTATATATATTTTAACACAAGCAGCAAAAAATGTGGTATATTTTATATATGAATAAGGATGTTATTTATTTAGAACCAGAGGATGATATCACCGACATCATCTCCAAAATCGAAAAGTCAAAACAGAAGATTGTTGCCTTGGTGCCGCCTAAAAAGGCTGGAGTGTTTCGTAGTGTTGTAAATATGAAATTAATCCATAAAGCTGGGAGCGCAGCAGAGAAGGCCATCGTCCTAGTCACGACCGACCCTTCGATTATCAAATTAGCTGCAGTAAATAAGCTACCAGTAACTAGCGATTTGAAGACGGCCCCCGCAATCCCTAAGGAGGATGCTGAGACAGAGAATATTTCAAAGGAAGAGTTAGTGGAGGAGTCTGACGGAACCGTAGAAACCAAGGAAGATATTGATGAGCTAACCGAACCTAAAGATGGAGAAGATTCTAAGGACGAGGGGGTGACCGATAAGAAGGCGAAGACAGACACCGATAAGGACGATGAGTCTGACAAGGATAATTCCGATGATGACAAGGCGGAAAAGGATGCTAAAGGAAGCGCGGATAAAAGTTCCGACAAAAAGAATGCGAAGGATAGCCTAAAGAAGGGAAAAGCCATCCTAAATACTGGCAAGAATCGCTTTATTAATTGGCTTAATGAGCACAAGAAACTTGCGATTATTAGCGGTGTTGGTGTTTTGGTTTTCATAATTGTGCTGGTTTGGGCGCTGGTGATTGCTCCATCCGTCACGGTGACGGTGGGTATTAGGACTACATCTAATAACTTCTCCGAAGCGGTAACGTTCACTACTAATTTAGCCGAGGAGGATGCGACCGTCGGTAAGTTTTATTTGGAAGAGAAGAAGGTTTCGTCTACTGAAGAAATAACGTTTGAGGCAACTGGCAAGAAAAATATCGGGGAGAAGGCGACTGGAAGTGTGGTTGCATTATTGCATTTTAGTGCAAAAAGGTCTTTTTCAATAAAGGCTGGAACTGAGTTTATAATTAATGATTTGGTTTACCTAGCGGATTCAGATGCGGTCCTAAGTTGGAATGGCAATCAGAACAGCTGTGAAAACAATAATAGTTCGACTGACCCAATTATCCATGACGGCACCGTCAATTGCTTGATATCCACAAGGATTCAGGTCACCGCTTTGCAGGCGGGCGAAAGGTATAATATAGCTGCCTCTTCTTCTGGTTGGAACAAGATTGGCGATATAAGTATCTATTCCGACAAGGCCATGAGTGGCGGTACGGATGAAGAAATCATCATCGTACAGCAGTCGGATGTGGACCTAGCCGAGTCGAAATTAGCCAATTCGAACCTTGACGATAATAAGGCTAAGTTGTTGGAGCAGCTTGGCGACGATAAGATGGTGATTGAGTCTAGTTTGAAACAGGAAGTAATCGATGTTGAGTCTATACCTAAAGTTGATGAGGAAGTGAAGCCAGACACGAAGTCATCTATAAAAGCGACCGTTGTTACCTCAGTTCTTGTGATTGACAAGACAAAGGTGAAAGAATTCATTGCTGAGAAGGCCAACTTAAAAGATGACCAGGAAATCTATGAGATGAAGGATCCATTCATTGAGAGCTTTATGAAGACCGAGAACGGATATACGGGTAAACTGAAGACTTCTTACCTTACCGGCCCGATGCTCAATAATACAAGTATCGTTGAACTGATTCGGGGCCGTGGCCTAGGCGATGCTCAGCATATACTGAAAGACATCGATGGAATCACTGAAGTTAAAATTAATACTTCGTTCCCGTGGGTGACATCAGTACCGAATGATTCTAATCGTATTACCGTTGATTTGGAAATTAAAGATCAGAATGGTAATAAAGTAGAACATCAAGGTATCAATCGAACTCATCACGAGGAAGCGCAGTCAGAAGAGGCTTCCGCAGACGAAGAATCCGGTGAAGAAGCTGCTGAAAGTAACGAATAACTATAGTCCAAATGAAAATTATTTGTCTTGATGTAGGTGAAAAACGAATCGGCGTGGCGCGGGCAGATTCCAATACGCGAATCGCTATCCCGATAGGGTTTATTGAGGTTGACGGCGAAGAATGGAAGAAGATCGACCAGATAGCGAAGAATAATAGTACAAATCTCTTCGTGTTGGGCTTGCCGAGAAGCAACGATGGCAACGAGACGGCGCAATCCTTGTATGTCCGGAATTTTGCCAAAACTCTAACCACTAAGATTCCTGGGGCAAGAGTTAGATTTCAGGACGAGTCGCTAACGTCGGTGGTCGCCGAGGAGCGCTTGAAGATTAGGAAAGATAAGTATGCGAAGGGCGAAATAGATGCGGAAGCCGCAGCGATAATTTTGCAGGATTTTTTGGAAAATTTGAAAAACATTTCAGAGCTATCTGGGGATAGTGATAAAGTACAAAAAAAGAGTACCTCTCCAGCCGCTAGCGGCAAAGATAAAAGCCCTGTACATTTAGTTAAAAAGACTGCCAAGGAAGTTAGCGAGACCGTTACTGGTATCACTAAGAAGGAAGCGAAAAAGGTCAAGCTTAATACTAAAATCGTTAAGCATAAAATGAAGGCTTCGACCAAAGCTATTATTAGTATTTCGACACTACTAATTATTATCGGTGGGGTGATTTCTAGTATTCTTTTAATTAACCATATCAGGGAAGAGAATGCCAAGAAAAGAGCCGAAGAATACGCTAGGCAAGAAGCCGAGATGAAGGCAGCGACTTTTAATTTTACGATTAGGCCTGGAGAGACCATCTATAAAATAAAGCAAAATTTATTAGCGGTTGACCGTAACGGCGAAAGTAGTTCAGAAGAAAGAATACCGAACTATACCCAAGAGGAGATAGACGAAGCCTTCAGCGCTCAATATGATTTTGCGTTTTTAGAGGGGAGGCCTGAAGAGGCGACTCTTGAGGGGTACCTTTATCCTGAGACCTTGAATTTCTACGGTGATAGTGAGGTCTGTGATATTTTAAAGGCTTTCTTGTCAGAGATGGGGAAGGCGATTGTTGAGAATAATTTAGAACAGTTGTATCAGAACCAGGGTTTAAGTCTATTTGAAGGTATCACCGTCGCTTCCATTGTCCAGAAAGAAGCTCCCTCACCCGAACAGCCAACCGTCGCTCAAGTGTTTTTGACTCGGCTTCAGTACGGGATGGCTCTGGGGAGCGATGTGACTGTTTCCTATGCACTGGATACGATTGACCCGGAGCGCCAAGTTTATCAGGATAATTCTGCAGCGCTTTTGATTGATTCTTGTTATAACACGAGGTTATACGGCGGTTTACCATGCGGACCAATTTCAAATCCGGGGCTTTCAGCTCTCCTTGCCGTGGCCAATCCTTCAGATAGTTCTTATCTTTATTTCTTGACAGGAGACGATGGTCTGATGTATTATAGTTATACAGAGTCTGAGCATATCCAGAACATTTACAGTCATTGCCAAGAACTCTGTAATGCAGCACTATGACAAGAAAAAAGAATAGAATTCATTTAAAAGATTTAAGCAATATATTGCCGTATTTTTTGGTTGGCTTCGTAACGCTGGTTTTAGTCTTAATCGGGTCGATTGATAAGCAAAATCGCGATATCAATCTGAGTCTGGATTCTTTTGCGGCCAATGATTATAAAGTCTCGGTCGACCAGTTATCTGAGCTTTATGTGGTGGCTGACCTATCCGATGCTCTGAGCCTCGCGAGTGCGCAGGATGTGGCATCGAACTACGTGATAACCAACACTATGTATAATGCTGGTATTACTCTAGCCGGGAAGCCGGAGAAGCCTAATATTACCACTGTTACCGGTTCTAGAGGCGTGATTGAGTATACTGTCGCCGAGGGCGAATCGATGGAGCAAATCGCTTCTAAATACGGCGTGACGACCGATCAGATTCGCTGGTCAAACAACCGCAAGAATACTGATGTCTCAGCTGGCGACGTACTCTATATCCCAAGTAAGCCTGGTATTGTGTATACGGTAAAATCTGATGACACAATTGAATCGATTGTCGAGAAATACGGTTCTACCTCTGAAGAGATTATTGCCCTAAATGATTTGGAACTTTCTGGTATCGCCGAAGGGAATCGGATTCTAATTAAAGATGGGTCCCTACCGGAAACTGAGCGCCCTGAATATGTGCCGCCAGTTATCGTAAGGCCAGTTTATACTTATTCCTATCTCGGTAGCACCTCGGAGCGACAGAATATCGAAGTGGTGGGCTACTTCTACGATTTAGGTGGTCCTTATGGGCGTGGGCAGTGTACTCAGTGGGCTTGGTATATGCGCCAAGATTTGCCGGCATCGCTTGGCAATGCGAACACTTGGGGTGTTCGTGCGGCAGCAATTGGCTATCTGGTAGACCATAATCCTGCACCGGGTGCGGTGTTTCAGAGCAATGGTGGTTGGTATGGCCACGTGGGTTATGTGGAATCAGTGAATCCGGACGGATCTATCGTGGCGACAGAGATGAACTACGGCATTCCTTACCGCGTGATTCGCTCAACTATTCCGGCCAGCTCGGCAGCTTACTTAAACTATATACATTAAACCATATTACAATTCAGGCGGATCTGCCGGTGCTTTCTTCCCCCCTTCAGCACCGTCACCCGCCTAAAATCTATCTAATTAGTTATCTATTTTACCAATCTTCGACCAGAGTAAACTCTTTACCTGCAATCTGGATGACCGAATCTGGTTTGGCGCCTTGGGTGGTGAGTTCGGCGCGAATGCCCATTTTTTTCATGATGTCGCGGAGGCGGTTAAGGCTGGCGTAGTTACCTAAGTCAGTTTTGCGGGCGAATTTTTCGATTTTCTCGCCGGTGACCTTGAAATGGTCGTCATCTAGTTTTTCGACTCGCCAGGTGTCCTTCAGGACATCTGAGGCAAGCGAAATAACAGGTAAATCGGCATCACGCCATCGTTCTTCTTCGACACGCTCCTTCGCGCCCGTCGTTACGGGGCTCAGTCGCTCCGTTCGCTCCCGTTGTCGCGAAAGGGTCTCAGAAGAAGATGTCGCTGATGCCTTATGAGCTGTTTCTCGAACTTGCCTTTTACTCTCAAAATAAACCCGCTTCAGCTCCCTCAATAATTCCGTTAAGCCCTGATGGGCGCTGGACGAGATGGCGAAAATTTTGGCGGCGGGGTTCTTGGCGAGAATGGAAGACATTTGCATTTTAATAATATCCTCGTCCACACCCTCGCACTTAGTCAGTGCTACAACCTCGGGGCGGGCGGCGAGATCTGAATATTTTTCGAGTTCATTGCGGATGGTTTGATAGGCTTCGCCGGCATCGTCATTATAGACATCGATTAGATGAAGCAGTACCGTCGTGCGGTCAACATGACGAAGGAAATCGTGGCCGAGGCCTTTACCCTCAGAGGCGCCTTCGATCAGACCCGGAATATCGGCAATTAATAGATCATGGTCATCAACAGTCGCAACGCCTAAGTTCGGGGTAATAGTAGTGAAGGGATAGTCGGCGATTTCGGGTTTAGCATTCGACACCACGGAAAGAAAAGTAGATTTACCGGCATTTGGCAGGCCGACCAGGCCCACATCGGCCATGGATTTAAGTTCGAGTTCGGCCTCGAATTCTTCGCCGGGTTCACCGACTTCGGCGATAATAGGGGCCTGGCGGGTGCTGGATTTAAAATGGGCGTTACCGAAGCCACCGGAGCCACCGTGAGCGACGACAACCTCGTCACCATCATGCGTTAAGTCAGCGATTAGGTCCTTTCTCGACCCGCTTCGCTCGCGCCCGTCGTTACGGGGCTCGCTCGCTAGTTCGCTCCCGTTGTCGCGAATGGTCTCAAAAGGACCTAATTCGCTGACTTTATACACGACAGTGCCGACAGGGACGTCGACGACGAGGTCTTTGCCGGAGCGGCCGGCGGAACGCTGGCCGGAGCCGTTCTTGCCATCCTCTGCGGTCAGTATTGGCGTAAAGCGAAAGTCGACCAATGTATTAGTGTTGCGGTCGGCTCGGAAAATAATGTCGCCGCCTTTGCCACCATCGCCACCGTCAGGACCACCCTTCGGAATATAGATTTCATGACGAAAAGAGACGGCACCGTCTCCGCCTTTACCCGCTTTTAAACTCACTTTGGCTGTATCTACAAACATAACAATATTATAACATATTTTTGCAATAAAAAAATAATTGACAAATTAAAGTTTATGCTTTATTATAAGTATAAGCTGGTACGCTTCACAGGGGTTCCACTGACTTTAGTGGAGTGTGGAGACTTACATTAAAAATAAAAAGCGGATTAAAACAAAAAAATGTGCCCCGCGGGTGGGCGCGTAACAGCGGAAAAAACCATCGTAAGATGGTTTTTTCGTGATATAATACAGATATGGTTAAGTTTACGATAATTACGCTGTTTAGGGAAGCAGTTGAACCATATTTACAGAGCTCCATGATGGAGAAGGCTGTACGGAAAGGCCTAGTGGAGTTTGATTTTGTTAATTTGCGCGATTTTGGTCTCGGTCCGCATAAGAGTGTCGATGACACCCCTTACGGTGGCGGCGATGGTATGCTGCTTAGATGCGAGCCAGTTTTTAATGCCATTGAGCAGGTGAAGGCTGCTGACCCCAGCGCCAAGGTAATTTTGCCTACCCCTGTTGGCGAGATTTGGAATCAAAAAAGCGCACAGGTTTTTGCCGATAAACACGTGGATAATCCCCATTTTATTATCTTGTGTCCACATTATGAGGGTTATGATGAGCGGATTTTGTCAATCGTGGATTACAAGATATCGCTTGGGAAATATGTCCTAACTGGCGGTGAACTTCCAGCCCTGATCATAATCGACTCCGTGGTGCGGCTAATTCCTGGTGTGCTCGGAGGTGAACAATCGGCCGAGATTGAGTCTTTCTCCGAGGGGGATAATCTTGAATACCCGCAATATACCCGCCCCGAGGATTTTCGGGGGATGAAAGTACCAGACGTTTTACTATCTGGCAACCATGGTGAGATTGCTAGATGGCGCAAAGAGCACTCTGGCACCGTAGATAATGATGTTGCCTAATCCTGAAGTGATAGTATAATTTTAATATGAATCTTGATGACGATGTCCTGACATTGAAGGGGATTGGGCCGAAAACCGCAGAGAAACTTCATAAGTACGGAATTCGAACCGTGCGGGATTTTTTCTATACTTTACCGAGAGATTACGAAACTTTCGAAACTCCGATTTCGATTTCAGAAGTTCGTCCGGGTAAGATTGTGGTGCGGGGCAAGGTTGATTCGCTGACAACTCGGCGGTCAAGGCGCCGTAACCTCTCAATCACCGAGGGTGTAATTCATGATCAAACTGGGGCTATTAAAGTAGTTTGGTTTAATCAGAGTTACAGAATAAAGCAGTTTGCCCCCGATAAGGAATATTTTTTTACTGGTAATTACGAACTTAAAAATGGACGATACAGCCTGATGTCTCCCGCCGCAGCTGAAGTGTCTGACATTGACCTGAGGACGGGTCTTAACCCCGTATATAAGGCCCACGGTTCACTAAAATCGCACGATTTCAAGCGTATGATGACGGCATCCAGGGATCGCTTTAGCCTGATACCCGACTTACTGCCTTCGGTGCCACACGGTACGCGGGCGAAGGCTTTGTTTTATATGCATTTTCCCAGTTCACTTAAAATCGCGGCACGGGCGAGGGACTATTTGGCCTACGAGGAGCTGTTTGAACTGATACTGGCCTCGAAATTGAATCGCCAAGAGAATAACAAGTTGAAGGCGTCGCCAATTAAATTTGATAACGCCCTGATACGGGACTTTGTTAGTAATCTACCGTTTAAGCTAACCAATGCGCAGAGAAGGGCGGCCTGGGATATCTTCCAGGATCTCGAGAAGGTCGTACCAATGAACCGGCTATTACAGGGAGATGTTGGCTCGGGTAAGACTATGGTAGCAACACTCGCCGCCTACGAGGTCGCTAGAGGGGGTGGACAGGTTGCACTGCTGGCTCCTACCGCGGTGCTAGCCTCGCAGCATTATGTTAATCTTTTGCAGATTTTTGAAAAATTTAATGTAAAGGTTGAACTATTAACCGGTGCCACCAAGCGGAAAAATGATATCAAAGCAAGGATTCGTAGCGGCGAAGTCAATGTCGTAATCGGGACTCATGCTTTACTAACTGATGATACGGTGTTTAAAAATTTGAATCTGGTGATAATCGACGAGCAGCACAGATTTGGGGTAGAACAGAGGCAGAAAATAATGCTAAAATCGCCAGCCAACCTCGCACCTCATCTTCTCGCTATGACGGCTACACCTATCCCGCGCTCCCTCCAGCTAACAGTGTTTGGCGATTTGGATGTCTCGATACTTAATGAGTTGCCATCAGGGAGAAAGCCGATTACGACCACTGTTTTATCCGAGACGGATACCAGGGAAAGACTCTACCCTAAAATCCAGGAGACGGTATTATTGCCCCCAGATGCTAAGGAACATGGGGCAAAAGCACATGGTCGGCAAATTTACTGGATTTGTCGCGCTATAGAGGATACAGATAAAACTGTCTCAGAGGCAACATCGGTCAAGAACCGCACGAAGAAGCTGCGCGAAATTTTTCCTCGGCTGAAAATTGAATTTTTGCACGGCAAAATGAAACCACTAGAGAAAGATACCATTATGGAGCGATTTAAAAATGGCGAAATCGACATCCTCGTCTCCACTACGGTGGTAGAGGTCGGAGTCGATGTGCCAAATGCGACCATGATAGTGATTGAAAATGCGGAGTCATATGGTCTGGCCCAGCTTCATCAGTTGCGTGGTAGAGTCGGACGAGGTGTATCTGACTCCTACTGCTATCTGTTGACTACTGGGGACTCCTCGTCGTCGCGGCGCCTAAGAGAGCTTGAGAAGTCCTGTGACGGGTTCTATCTGGCCGAAGTGGATTTGAAGCTGCGTGGACCGGGTGAAATCTATGGTGTCCTGCAGCACGGTGCACTTGATCTTAAAATTGCTTCCTTATCGGATACGAAGCTAATTTCACGTGCACAGAAGGACGTAGACGGTTTCTTGAAAACCCCCGAAAACTTGTTAAAATATAAGGAGTTGATGGAGGGTATCACCAAGTATCAACAGATTACGACATTGAATTAGAGGTTATATGAACAACACTGTAAGAATTACATCTGGAATATTTAGAGGGCGCTTAATTACCACCCCTGGTGGCGGAACTCACCCCATGGGGGAAAGGGAAAGACTGGCGCTGTTTAATATGATTGGCGATTCGTTATCTGGGGCGACAGTCCTAGATGTTTATGCTGGCAGTGGCGCGCTCGGGCTGGAGGCTCTTTCTCGTGGGGCTAGGGAAGTATCTTTTGTAGATAGTGGCTCTGAGCCTGTTAGATGTATAGCTAATAATTTGATTACGCTTGGGTTTACTAAGACCTCTAGTGGCGAGTACCATTTATCTTGCGATACGCTTTCTAGGTGTGGTTTAAGTTCTTCTCAAGAGATGGGCGCCGTGATAACACGCAGTAAAATTGAATCTTATAGTATAGCTCGGCAGTTCGATTTGATTCTGGCTGACCCGCCATATGATTCGTTTAACAGTGGCAGTATTGAGAGGTTAATTGGTTTCCTGAAAGCCGGCGGAGTATTGGTACTATCTCATCCAGGAGTGGCACCAGAACTATCTGGTCTCTTATTGAAGGATACCAGAAAGTATGCTGGGGCTACTATCTCGATTTATACGAAAACAGATAAGATTAACTAGATGATTGAGGTCCTAGTGAGCCTGGTTGAATCTAGTGAGGTCTGGATTTGCATAATTCTGGGTTTATTACATAATTTCGTTTGCTTTTTATTGGAATGTGTGGTATAATATATATCAGAAGGAGTTTTATTATGTATTATCAAGATGAAACCGAGAAAAAACAACGCCGTAGACTAATGATTGTGGCCACTATTGCTGCTACGATTATTGTTTTGCTTGTTGCGGCTATTATCGTAGTTGCGATTAAGAAATCATCTCTGTCAAACGACCTGGCGAATGAAGCTATTTCTCAGCCTGATGATAGTGAGGCTATTAGCTTAACTTCCGAGAATAGTTCTGAGACGAGTGATGATTCTGAGGCTGGGTCTAATGCTAAGGCTGAAGCCGGCTCTGAGGCTGAAGCTGAGGTAAAAGCTAATTCGGATAACAGCAATACTACCGCAACTAGCAATTCTAATAACGGAAATTCCAATTCTAGTGTGAGTGGCCTAGGGATTCTAAGTAACGATAGGGCCTCTGATAATAAGACAGATAATAAGCAATCCAGTAATGCTGAATCAAACAATAGTTCCTCGGTTGCATCTGAATCTGACGAAGATTTACCTTCGACTGGACCAGAAGATGTCTTACCGATTGCATTAATGGCCGGCGCTCTTACAACCTTCTTATCTTCTGCCGTTCTAGCTAAGAGAGAGATTGAAATTAAATAAGTTTCAAGTTTTAAGCGAGCCTGGTTCTGTGCCGGCTCGCTTTTTTTGCGTTCTTATGATATACTAAGATTAATCCCAAATGCCCGAGTGGTGAAATTGGTATACACGTATGCCTTAGGAGCATATGCCGTTTGGTGTGCAGGTTCAAGTCCTGTCTCGGGCACCATTTCGGAACTAGTTTTGAATTTTCCGTGCTCATCGCGCGACTTTTTTATCACCGAGCGAAGCTCGGAAAAAAATGCGCTTTTACGCGAAAATCCAGAGTTTTTTGTTATGATGGTGTGTTATATGACACCGCTAGAAACCATTTCGCTGTAGAGTCTGAAAATGACTAGATATTTCGTAGGCTGCCCCCGCCCCGCCTGCGAAATATCTGAATAATAATCAGAGAATTGGCAGGCTTCCCCCGCCAAGCCCGCCAATTCTCTAGAAGCACAAGCGAACAGTTACGCATCGGCAAAACACCACTATCAGTGCTACCGGAAAATATATCAAGCCAATCCAGCTATTTTATTTGCCCTTAGTAATACGTGGTCGTAGGATAAAACCGTTATATTCGTTAGCGTAGCATTCAACACCCTGAATTGCTCTTGTTGTGCCTTTGTCCAATTATTTGATCTTCCATAGATTAGCGTGATTCGAGGTTTAATTATCTTACAACCGAATTCTTCGCTTTTATCAAGATTATTAGATTGTTTTTCGGCAATACGTAAATATCTAGCACACTGCATTATCGCAGATGTTAATTCCGAAGTTGGACAATTATCATTGGTCCAAAAACGAGCATTTGGTAGTTTTAATTCAATAATATCTAAAAATCCATCATAACTCTGAAATGGTATATCTGTTACATTATGTTCGTCTAGAATGCGATTCTCTAAAACCTTTATGACGTTTGAACCTAAAATCCAGTCATTAATAGTGAAAAATTTTTGCCAAACCTCTTCATCTTTACCTATCTTTTTGTTCTTTTTAATATACTTAAAATAACTATCATCGTTTAACAATTTGTCGAACACCTCGGTGCTTTGTTTGCGTAGTAGATTCATTTGAAGGAATGATGGTGTAACATTTTCCAGAGAACTTAATAGTTTTCTCCCGTCGGGATCAGCGGCAAGTGTAGATAAAAATTTCTTTATTTTCTTTAAATCACCGTTTTGAAAAATACTTTCATCGAGTATAAAACTTTTATTGGCGACTGAAGCTAAGTCTATTTCGGAGAAGAATTTTAATGTGGCTAAAAGCATTTTAAAATCAAAAGAAGAAAGGATGAGCCTCTGTTTTTCTTTACCACCAATCTTTTTAATTTCTATTCCCCTTAAATCATTTTTTTCTTTGATATAAGTAATTCTAACACTTACTTTAGGAGAAACCTTAAAATCACCTTCTTCTGGCAATTCATTAGATGTAAAAGTTTTAGTGATATAGCGGCCTTTGGGAAAATCAGCTACATAAATTTTGTCATCATCTCTAAACAGTAGTGTCTCATCGTATGAATCCATATTGCTTTTTCTTTCACGCTTTCCTTTATTTAATAATTTGTGATTAATACTTCTTTCGTTTCATTACCATTTCTATATTTTGCATGATAACTAGAATTCGTGTAATCTTTTTTTATTTCATGTACGATATGGTTTTTACTATCTATCCATTCCAACAATATATCATTAATCATTCCTTTATGATGGGTAACGTTCGAAAGTGCAAATTTAACTCCATTCGAATTTAGTTCATTTAATAGTTGCAATAAATTTCGTTCTTGTTTTTCCCCCCAGCCAGTAAATCCGCGCTTCCCGTCATTATAAGTACCCGTAGTGATTAGATACGGTGGATCACAATAAACAAAATCACCTTCTCCTAGCACTGATACATCATACTTGTTAAATTCTTTTTTGCTGATAATTATGTTTTTATTTTTGAGCGCTCCCATAAACCCTTTAAGATTATCCTTGATTCTTTTGTTGTATCGGCTTCTGTTGAGCCCAAATGGCGTATTGAATTCATGTTGGTTGTTAAACCTTATCTGATGGTTAAAAGAATAAAAAGATAAAACTAGTAGAAGAATCGGAGTTTTGTCTTTATTATAATCATTCCTTAACTTGTTATATCCATCACGATTAGTTAATGATAATTTATATTTTTTTATTATTTCTTCTATTTCTTCAAATATCCCATCGGCTTCTTTCGATTGCAGATCGGAGTAAATGTCCATAAGAAATACCAAGTTATCGTTTAAAACTATTTCATTAGCGTTTGCATTGATGCCGACATTTGCGCCACCAGCAAACATATCTAAAAATGTATTTATGGTTTTTGGAAATAATGGAAATAATTGTGGAAGAATTGCAAATTTTCCACCTGTATAATTTAACGGAGATTTTATGAAATCCATTTTCATCTCCAATAATCTATTAGTCTTTCCAGAGCATCTTTTATTAATTGCGGTGCTCTAATACCAAGTATCATTTTCCCGTCTTCGTTTAACAAAAAACAAACTTCTAATTCTATTATTTTTTCTTCTTTACTACCATATAGCACTACCGTCCTTGTGATTTTATATCCAGGATAGTATTTTCGTATATACGAGTTTTCTATATCGTCGTAGTTTCCTAACTCTTCTATTCCTTTCTGTTTATTTTCATATTTTTTTCCTTCAATGTTTATTATTTCTCTCCTATCAAAATCAAGTAAAACAAGGTCTGGAATTGAAATCCTTTTTGTTTTATCTCCCATTTTATATAAATCTCTATCGGAGTATTTTTCGATTGTAATCTTTTCTCCAGAAGAAGAGATAAAATATCCTCTTTCACAACCTGCATGGTTTTCATAAATTGAATATCCGTTTGTAAAACTTTCGACAACAACATGGACAAAAATCGTTCCTAGTTTTTCGCCATTTCTATCATAATACCAATAATCTTCATGATTTTTTGCAATAGGTATTTCCAGTCCCTCAAGCTCCAAATGTAGCATATTCGCAATTTGTATAAATTTGTTTCCAGGTTTAAGATGCTTTTGCTCTAGCCCATGTTTAGTAATCATTATCCTACCTTCCCAGCCAAGTTTTCTCAATGTTGCAGAGATGATAGATAATGCTCCAATATTTGGGTCGTGTGAAAGACTACCCGATTTTACTAGCCGACCAGAAATAAAAATCGTATTTTGACCTTTTACTATCTCTATTGGGACATTGCCAGCTGGCGGTCTCCTCATAGAGTTTTTGAAGGCAATCAATTCGTCAATCGAAGCGAAGGGTTTAAATACCTTATCATTTAATACTTTGCCCATAATTCGTACGCCGATGGTTATAAGCATTCTTGTGCCGAAAATATATGTTTCGGTTGGTTCTTCTTTTTGGCTAATACCTAGATTGTAAAGCATTATTCTGCGAATATTTGGATAGTATTTACTAATGTATACAAACTTCGAGCATCTTTGATATACGCCAGTGTTTCTACTCTCACTATCGTCCGTCTTTGTCTCTTCTATCGCATAACTCGGAATATCAGTTTTTGGGTTTGGCTCTTCATCTTGATGGAATAACAAAAAATCTACAAAACTCGAATATCCGCTTACTGACTTTATGTAAATATGTTTTATTTTGCTACAATTAAAGCCAGTTACCTCATAGATAAAACTAAATAGTCCATTTTTAAGTATTGGTAACACTCTGATTCTGTCTACAATCGCCGAATAGCCACTCGCTCCCGCAAACTCCATCAAAATTTGCTCTATTACTTCATTTTTAGGATGCTCCTCCGTTAAGATCCATAAATTTTTTCCACCTGCAATATTATCTGTCATACTCTATATTATATCATCTTAAGACAGTTAATTCTATGTTTTAGGGAATAAATGTAGTATAATAAAAGCATATGGAGGAATACTATTTAAATAAAATAAAAAATCAGGATTGTGTTAGTGGTATGAACGATTTAATAGCGCATAATGTTTCTGTTGATTTAATAATAGCCGATCCACCATATGTTATTTCGCGTGAATCTAATTTCCATACTATGAAAGATCGAAAAAACGCTAGAACTGGTACTAGTTTTGGAAGTTGGGATGAAGAATTTGATAACACTGATTGGATACACGCTTCTTTTAAACTGTTGAAGGATGGCGGTTCGCTTATTGTCTTTAATGATTTCAAGAAAGTATCTGATGTTATTAACATAGCAACAACAGCGGGTTTTGAATTTAAAGATGTTATTGTATGGGAAAAGACAAACCCTATGCCAAGAAATAGAGAGCGTAGATATATTCCGTCACTAGAGTTGATGATTTGGTTTGTAAAGAAAAAACACGCAAAATGGGTTTTTAATCGACAGGATGATCCGTATCAAAGCCCAGTTATTCGTTGTGCATCGGAAAGCGGTGGCGCATTTAAACGGTTCCATCCAACACAAAAGCCAATCAAGCTAATTGAAAAGTTAATAAAGATTCATAGTAATGAAGGTGATTTGGTTTTAGATCCATTTATGGGCTCAGGTACAACAGCTGTTGCATCTATTAATACTAAACGCAATTATACGGGCTTTGAACTAGATAGCCACTATTACAAAGTATTATCAGATAGAATTGATGCGGTTAAATTGGAAAAAAAGAATAGGTTGTTTTAAGAACCATCAAAAAGCGCTCAATTGTGTTTTCCGGTAGCACTGATAGTGGTGTTTTGCCGATGCGTAACTGTTCGCTTGTGCTTCTAGAGAATTGGCGGGCTTGGCGGGGGAAGCCTGCCAATTCTCTGATTATTATTCAGATATTTCGCAGGCTGGGCGGGGGCAGTTTGCGAAATATCTAGTCATTTTCAGACTCTACAGCGAAATGGTTTCTAGCGGTGTCATATAAACGCACCAAAACTGCAAAATCTTGAAATTTTTCGCCCGCAGGGCGACTTTTTATTGCCGAGCGGAGCTCTTGACACAAATGATAACAATGCTACAATAAAAACATAAGGGTCTAGAACCTAGCTCTAGGAACTAGGCTCATGGGTTTGTTGGATTAAGTCGCTTTTAGCGACTTAATCTTTTGCTGTGGCTTCTTCTCCTCACAGATAAAGTTACGCTGATATTAATTCTCCATATTGAAAAATGTATCGCCATCTTCAGAATCCTTTCCGAGCTTCTAGCATACCTAGAATAGCCGATCAGTGAAGCTCCACACCCGCACGAACCTATGCAGGCTCCCGCCGTGGATAGCCAAACCCCACTTCCCGCCAAGGCCGACCCGAATCTACCCTATCATGCCCCTACTCAAATATCAACCCCCTTAACTGCCGATTCGAAGCGTAATCGTTTTGCTCTAGGCCTTCTTCCATCTCTTTAGCGTCGGGAAAACTTTTGTGCAATATTCTTTCATCTGTTCATTCGTCATCCCCGCCTGCTCGCCAAATTGAGAACACTTATCGATAAACTCTTCCATCGTGCAGTTCTCAATAAATTCGCCCTTGTCGTAGCACCATTTGCAATAGTCTTCACAAGCACTTCCATCCGCATTCGTGCCAAACATGTCCTCCGAAGTTAGCGGCATTGCGCAGCTTTGGCAAATCTTTCCTTCAACTTTAGCTTCTTCCATTTTCCTCCTTAAATAGTTATTACTATCATTATATCAAAAATGCTATAATAATCTCATGAACCAAATATTAATTGCTACTACCAATCCTGGCAAAATAATGACCCTCAAAAAGATACTAGCCAAATTGGGTTATGAAGGCTTGTCTTTCTCTGACCTTGGACTGCATTTATCTGAGCCAGAAGAAACCAAGCTTACGGCCGAAGAAATCTCTGCTGAAAAAGCTCTCGGTTATGCCAAGCAATACAAAGAACTACCAGTTCTGGCTCGTGATGACACGACTTTTTTGATTGGCGTAGATGAAGAAGATGATCCCAAAAACCATAACAAATCATTTGTGGCAAGAAAAATGGGGAAATATACTGACGAAAATGGGGAAAAGGCCTTCTCGGAAGTCGCCCATAAATATGGTGGGGAAATTCCAATTCGATTCGAATGGGGCTTTGCTCTCGCTTGGCACGAGAACGATCAAATCAAAGTCGTATCTGGTCTTGCGACCGCTGATACAGATAAACTTAAAATCGTGGAGGAAATCTCGCCTAAGAAGGTACCGGGCTTTTGCCTTGCGCCAGTCATAAAAGTTTTAGTCAATGGTACCTGGCGGTATGATTCTGAACTAACCGAAGAGGACAGTTGGGATGCTTATTGGAATCTCCAAAAAGATACCATCGAAAAGCTAATCAGACAATGCCCACTACTAGACCAAGCACAAAACTAAGCTCTATTTCTTCACCTTTTTGAGATCAAACACCTCATCCACCTGCTCACATACATTCGCCTTTTTGGGGTATTTTTGATATAATGGGGTTATGAATAAGCTGGGATTTATCAAACTGAAGACATTAATCCTGGATTTAGTGCTGCTAGCACTAGTTGGCGGCGGTATCTTTCTTGGTTATACTTTAGTGAAGGAACGCAAGCTCTTCATTAATGAATGGTTCATCGGGAATGGATTAAGGGGTGTGGATATTTCGAGCTACCAGGGCGAGGTGGATATGAAGGTTCTGGCTAATCAAGGGATTCGTTTTGTTTACATGAAGGCAACCGAGGGGAGTAACCACGTGGATAAGACTTTTGCCGCAAACTGGTCCAATATCGCCAAGACCGAGATGAAAGCAGGCGCCTATCACTTCTTCTCCTTTGAGAGTGGCGGCGAGACTCAGGCGGATAACTACATTGCCACCGTAGGCTCACTTGAAGGAAGGCTAATCCCGGCAGTGGATGTGGAGATTTATGGTAAATTTAAAGATAATCCGCCCGAGAAAGACGATGTCACGAAGCAATTAAGAATCTTCCTGGCAGTGCTGGAAGACAAGTATAAAGTAAAGCCCATGATTTACGCCCAGAAAGATGTCTACGATAAGTATCTGCGCGAGGATTTCAAAGATTACCCGCTCTGGGTACGCAATGTGTATTATCCGGTATTCTTGGAATTTGGTGGGGATTGGACGATTTGGCAGTATAAAGATCGCGGCGAACTAGACGGCTATAACGGCGACGAAAAATACATCGATTTAAATGTGCTTAATTCCGACAAGAACTTGGAAGATTTAATAATCAAGGCTACTGGAGCTGAACAGCCAAAGGAAGACAAATAACATCATGGAAAGAGAAATCAAAATCCACAGAGTCTACCGTCATTTTAAAGGCGATTCTTACTTAGTCGAGGGATTAGCAGAGCATTCGGAGACTGGGGAAACCTTGGTTTTATACCGAGCGCTTTATGGCGAGGGGGAGCTTTATGCTAGGCCACTTGAAATGTTCCTAAGTCCAGTGGACAAGGCAAAATACCCGGATGCCAAGCAAAAATATCGTTTCGAATTACAAGAGATATCAAGTAAAAAGTGATATTAGCTACCTAAAACACCTCGGAAGTCTATTTAGAAGGAAGAAATAACAGGAAAATCAATCGTTAGTTTCGCCTGTTTTAGTTCATTGTCTTCTTTTATTTCCAGCGAAATATCGTATTCTGGATATTTGTCGGTGGTTTTCTGATAGATTGTCATGATTTTATCAACACAGGAATCGAGACCAATGACGACTAGGCGTTCCAACTGGAGATGATATCTTTCTTTTTGCGTGATTCTACTGTCAATCTCCGAGACGATTCTTTGCTCTGTCATGCCGCCGTATACAAAAATGTATTCAGGCAAGGATTCAACAATTTCTTCGTATTCTTGCCTGGCTTCTTCGATGGGTTTGTTCTCAAAAATCGGCCGGAGAAAAGTCTCGAAATACCCCGCCGAAGCAATACTGATCACATTACGGGCGCGTTTTCCGCGGATGGTAGCACGATCCCGAATCTGGATAGCGCGCCCCACATCGGCCCGCATAAGTTTCTTGACATATAATCCAGTTTTTAAGCACTGGAGATCTTCGGAGGAAATTTTATCTTTGAAAAAATCTATAGTGCTAGACTGCTTCGGGTTTTTCTCAAACTCATTGTAATCTTCAATCTCATTATTGGAGGACTGGAAAAGAAACTGGAGATTGCCTTTATTAAACTGCTCCTTGAGATACTCGGTTACTTGTTCTGGCACTTTGCCATCGGGAGGAAGGTTAATTGTGATGTTATAGTTAGTACTATTGTCGATTTGGACCGTGCCACGGTTCTTAATCTTGCCAGTCTGACCAGTGCCGGAGGTATTAGTCCTAGTAGAATTAACGTCAACATCTGGACGAATGTCTATAAGGGCTTTCGAATCGCTGCCACCAAAAAAGCTTTTCAGCTTATCCAGTATTTTCACAAACTAAACCTCGTTATTGGCGTACTGAAGCAGGGAGGGAAGATCTTGAGTAAGGACAATCTCTGAGCCAGGCGTGAAGCCTGCAAAATCTTTAGCGAGGACCTCGTCACCACTAGGTGTTAGGACTCTGGTCTTAGTCTTCTTCTCAATAATATACCCCTCATTGTCAATACTTTTGTCAAAAAGGGAAAGCACAAAATCTCTGGTTGATTCGTTGAATATGATTGTTTTCATATAATTATCCCTCTTTACTTATTGTCTAATTTCATTGTATGGGAAATAAAAATAAAAGTCAAGGTTCAGCCGCTGATTACTATTTCAAATCACAAGACCTTTATTAGCTATATTTGTGGTGTTATAATAAGCTTATGAATATTTTAGAATATGCCAAAGGCGTGGAGCGGTTGGTCGACCCGATGGAGGTCGGAAAGGTGACCTACCTGCAGACGAAACTACGAAAGTTACCGGTTTTCTTACAAAGGAAAATCGTATCGAGCGCAACGAAGAAAGCTGACAAAATGCCTTTCGTAGTAGAACCATATTGTTCATTTATGTTTTACGAAATTACCGAGCCGGAGAAGATGCAACAGTTCCTACCGGTAGGGTTCAGGCCGGCAAAATCGGCAATTTTTGATGGTGATACACCGAAATATTATGGGATCGTGACGATGTTTCGGGTGCATTCGAGTGTGTTCTGGGGTGCGAGAACTGAGTTTTATTTGGTGGCCGAGAATGCAGAAACGGGACTACTGTCATGGATTATTTGTGATTATATCAGTGATACGATTTCGTACGATGCGAAGCATGGGCTGAAGTCGCCGGATGCGAGACGAGCGGTGATGACGACGACCTGCGAGGGGGATTTCGTGTGCGATATGATGGACGATAGTCGGAAGAAATATGCACGGTGCGAAATGAATCTAACAGATGCAAGAATGCGAAAGCTAGATGCGAGACTGTGGATCGAGGGTAATACTTCGATTGCATATGGACGACTGGCGGGAGAAGAAGATGCAGACTTATTCTCGCTGACCTTCTTCCCGGAAGAAATGAAACAGGCACTAGAAATCCCGATGAGTAAAGTACGTAAAGCGGAGGTATTATGTGGTACAGGCAAGCTCGGCGGCGTACTAGAAAGAGCAGTAAGCTTCCCATACGCGCAGCATATGCTATCCGATGCGCCGGAGAGACGGACACATTATGGTTCAGAGAAAGCTCTGCGCGAAGCGGTAGAAAAAGTGAATTTTAAGAAAATTAAAGCACTGGGGAATTAAAATGATAAGAAAAACAAAGGCAGGAACCAAGAGAGCAGAAAGTGTGAGCGTGAAATTGTTTTGGCAGGAATATATGAGAGGGGAAATGACGTTAGAAAAATGGCAGTGGGCGGGGCTGTTAATGCTTCTTGTGGTATTCGCTGGATTCTTTGGATGGGTGTATGAGTATATCTTTTATTATTTCGATGGTGGGACGGGAGAGTTCTATATGCAGGGTGGGAATTTCTTACCGTGGATCAATATTTACGCGATTGGTGCGGTATTAATCATAGCAAGCTGCTGGAAAATCCGTAAGTATCCGTGGGCGGTGTTCTTACTATCGGTAGTGGTGACCGGACTACTGGAATTCGTAGGTGGATGGCTAGTCTATACGATAGGAAATGGCACGAGATACTGGGATTATAATACCGAGATTTGGAATTTCGGAAACATTGGCGGGTTTGTGTGTCTGCGCTCGGTGTTAGTATTTGGGTTTTCGGCGCTATTCTTAATGTACGTAGTGGTACCATTTATCATATGGCTGTCGGGCAAAATGTCGAAACGAGCATTTCTTTCGCTTGCAGTTTCATTATTTATACTAGTATTGGCTGACGAAATATATAATTTACTAGCATCGAAATTCTTTGGCTGGCCAGATGCAATGGAGTTTTACCGCTCACTGGGGTGGAAATATTTATAATGTGATACAATAGCACAAAAGGAGGTCTATGGAATTTGTCCGTCTTAAATATGCCAATAATAAGCTAATCAATGCTGACATTAAAGAACATCGTGAGATTATCGAGGAATATGTTGAGAAAAAGGGCTATGCGTATATAGGGTTCATCCCAACTCTATTTGGCCCTAGTGGTAAAATGCTTGAACTTGATTTAATCTTTAAGAAACCTGACTCCAAAGATACAAACACTGACGTAAAGCCATCCGCGAGTCATTAACTTGATAAAATTTCTTTTAAAAAGCTCGGCATTTTTTGTGTTATAATCATAAGCAGCATGAGTAAAATCACAAAGTATCTTAATCAGCTGATTATTGGAAATGTTTTTGATACACCTGAGATACTTGAAGCATACTCTACGGATGGTTCGGCTCTGAAAATTAAGCCGAAATTCGTCGCCTTTCCAGAATCGACCGAAGATATTAGGAAGCTCGTGCGGTTTTTTAACCAGATAGCAGCTAAAAATATTCCGGTATCTATCAATGTGCGCGGCTCTGGCCTGGATGAAGGCGGAGCGGATCTGGGTAATGGCCTCGTGGTATCCACGGAAAAACTCAATAAAATGCTCGAGATTGATTCGCGTGAAAGATTGGTGCGAGTGCAGGCCGGTATTACACTAAAGGAACTCAATACCGCCTTGTCGGTCTCCGGACTCAGTATACCAATCGGCGGACACGACAATGATACGATCGGCGGGCTAATTTCAAATTGCCCGGTGGATTCGTATGCCGGTAAGTATGGCGGCATATCGAAATACGTAGAAAGAATCGAAGTAGTCCTGGCTAACGGCGAGATACTACAGACTATGCGGTATCGTAAATATGCCGCCGCCAAGAAAACTGCAGAGAAATCACTGGAGGGCGAGATTTATAAGAAAATCGCGAAGTTAGTTAAGAAAAACGAAAGCCTAATTGCCGCAATTCGGAAAAATGGACATGAAAAATCCGGCTACCCGAGAATTAAGGACGTCTATAAAGGCGAGTCGATGAATCTGGCGCCGATATTCTTTGGGGCGCAGGGAACGCTGGGGATTATTTCAGAAGTAATCTTGAGAGCCGAACCAATCTCCAAGAAGCCGGTTCGCGCCGTAGCTACCTTCAAGACTTTGGGGCAGGCCTGCGAGTTTATGAAGAAAGTAAAGAGCCTAAAACCGCGGGAGCTAAATGTTTTCGACCTGAAAATTCTGCAAGGAGCACGTGAGTCTGGCAAAAATCTAGACGGGGTGATTCGGAAGCTGGAGGATGGGTTTGTGGTGTTTATGAGTTTCGACGAGAAGAAGAATTACTGCCTGAAGAAGCTTTCGTCTTTGTGTAATAACAAATCAAATAATGCGAAGATTATTTTGGAGGCGCCAAATAATCTCCCAGCCCTAAACGAATTCCAGAATGCCCTGCCAAATTATCTTGGCAACACTCGCAATGGTGAACGTGTACCAGTCCTGACTGATTTTTACCTACCGAAGGAGAATTTAGAATTCTTCATGAATGATTTAAATATTCTGCGCGAAAAGCTGGGACTTGACCTGGCGATTTATGGTTCATATGACACCTCGATTTACAACTTAAGACCCAAGTTTAACCTCGGAGATCCTGATTATAATAAAAAGTTGGCCACGTTCCTACGAGCAGGGGCTTATGTTATAGAAAGACAGGGTGGTAAGCTTACTGGTGGCACGCCTGAGGGAAGACTAAAAGCAATTGTCACTAATACCGAAATGCACGAGCCAGAGAAGTCACTGTATGAAGAAATCAAGCGCATTTTTGATCAAAACAACATCCTGGGGTCTGATATAAAGCTGGGTGCATCTTCGAAGTTCACTCTGACACATTTAAGAGATACCAATTCACCAAGAATTATGTTATAATTTGGTGAAATAGGAGTTTTTATGAAGACAAAGTTTAAGAAGATTTCTGATTCACGCGTAGAGATAACTGTTACGCTGGATAAGGATGATTTAAAGAAGGCCGAAGAGAAAGCCCTCGAGAAGTTAGCTAAGGAAGTGAAGGTGGAAGGCTTCCGCAAGGGCAAGGTCCCAATGGAGATTGCCAAGAAGTTTATTCCTGAGAATGATTTGAATGCGGAGACGATTGATTTTGCCGTACGCTCCACCGCTATTGAGGCCTTCCAGAAGGAAGAGAAATCACCCCTAGTGTTACCTAGCATTAGCGTGACGAAGTATGTGCCGGGAGAGATGGCCGAATATACTGCGACCGCTGACATTATTCCTGAGGTTAAGCTCGGAGATTTCAAGAAGCTCGGGGTCAAGAAGCCCGAAGTAAAGGTAAATAAGAAGGATGTCGATGCTGTGCTTAATAACATTGCACAATCATTTGCCGAGAAAAAAGTAACCAAGCGCGCCGCTAAGCTCACAGATGAGGTAATAATTGATTTTACCGGCAAGAAGGACGGCAAAGCGTTCGATGGTGGTTCCGCGAAGGACTACAAGCTCGTGCTAGGCTCGAACACCTTCATTCCTGGGTTTGAGGATGGTATTGTGGGGCATGAACCGGGTGATAAATTCGACCTCAATTTAACTTTCCCATCCGACTACGGGGCAAAGGATTTGGCCGGTGCCAAGGTGGTGTTTGAAGTATTATTGAAGCAGATTAACGAGGTAACATTACCTGAACTAAATGACGAACTAGCCAAAAAATGCGGCCCGTTCAAGACAATTGAGGACCTGAAAGCCGATATTGAGAAGAATATTGCAATGCAGAACGAAAGCCGCATTGAAAATAAGTTTAAAGATGACCTAATTAAGGCTCTGGTCGAAAAATCTAAGGTATCCGCCCCTGAAATACTAGTAAATGATCAACTAAGAATGATCCGCGACGACATGACTAGGAATGCTCAGAGCCGTGGAATGAGTTTCGAAGATTTTCTAAAGGCCAATAATGAGACCGAGGAGAGCTGGGAAAAGGAAGCCCGCAAGATTGCGACCGAGAGGGTCAAGGCATCTCTGGTGCTTCAGGTTCTAGCGGTAGAGAATCACATCACCGTGTCCGATGAAGCTGTCAATGCAAAGATCGCAGAGCTACGCGATGTCTATAAGAAATCTCCAGAAGCGCTCAAGAACCTCAAGAATCCTAACGTCAAGATGGACATCAAGAATCGCCTTATCATTGAAGCAACGATTGATTTCTTGGCCGATGCGAATAAATAACAGGTGACAGAGTATATTTGATAAAAAAAGAAGATCAGGACATGTGCCTGTCTTCTTTTTCAAACTTGCTTTTTTTGCTGGACTTTCTTTCTTGAAAGAAAGTCCAAAACTTTAGCGAGCAAAGTGTGCAAATGCACGGTTGGCTTCAGCCATGCGGTGACAATCTTCCTTCTTCTTGAAGGCTGCACCGGTTTCATTGTAGGCATCTACAATTTCGGCTTCCAGTCGCTTAGCGTAAGGCATTCCTTTGCGGTCTCTGGCTGATTGGACTAGCCATGAGAAAGCAAAGTGCAATTGACGATGTCCTGCGATCGGGAATGGAATCTGGTAATTAGCTCCACCAACACGGCGAGACTTAACTTCGAAATCCGGACTAACGTTTGCGATAGCTTTTTCTAGGACCTCGACTGGATTCTCAGACTTCAATTTCTTGGCAGCGCCTTCAATAGCGGCATAAACTGCGCGTTCGGCTACTTGCTTTTTGCCGTCAAGCATTGACTTATTAATTAATCTCTGGACTAGAATTGACTGATATTTGCGATCAGGATTGACCTTTCTTTGTAAGGCCTTAGTAGTTTTACGTGGCATAATTACTTATCCTCCTTCTTCGCACCATATTTGGAGCGACCCTGCTTACGGCCCTGCACGCCTTGAAGATCCAAAGTTCCGCGTACCACGTGGTAACGCACACCTGGAAGATCTGGCACACGGCCACCACGCACTAACACGACGGCGTGTTCCTGCAAATTATGACCTTCGCCACCAATGTAGGCCCAAACTTCCTGACCATTAGTAAGGCGCACGCGGGCAACCTTACGCATAGCGGAGTTCGGCTTCTTTGGGGTCTTCGTAGTTACTTTAATACATACACCACGCTTCAGAGGCGCAGCTGTCTCAATTCGCCTGGTCTTCAAGGTGTTTACAATGGAGCCAAGGGCAGGAGACTTAGATTTCTTCGCAGCCTTTTTGCGAGGCTTACGAATCAACTGATTGATAGTTGGCATTAAAACCTTCCTTCTTTAGATTAACATATAATATATAGTGACTATACCTACGCTACATATAGCGTTTCGGCACCTAAAAACGGCCTCAAAACACCATATCTAGTGGTCATCACTCTGCCAGTCTACGCACAGCAATTGTAGACCAGCTGAAACTCTTGTTGAGATTATATCATACTTATCCCAAAAAATCCATACAAACAGCTATTTACTTCGCTCCCATTAGTTAATAAATCAGGATTATACCCACAATATAGCATCTATAAACTGTTACCCCTTGTATTTTTGCGTGTTTTTTGTTATAATGAAAGTGTATCGGGATTTTCCCGCCCCACTCCAGTAGCAATGCTGGAGGAATTTTTTAAAGAAACCCCAAAAACTCCCCTATACCTTTTTGAATCTTCTCAAAATCCAAGTCGTCGACCTCTCCCATTTTGCGAAGTAGCCGAAACACGCTAATTGTTTTTATCTGCGAAAAAACTGCATAAGTAGTCTTGCCTTTGAAATCAAAACTTAGATAGCCATACCCACTATGTGCTTTTGTGGTTAATGGTATCCCAATAAAGCCAAGTCTTCCATTTTTCTTCAACACAAAAATCGGTCTCAAGAAATAACTACCCTTGCCGTTTATTTCAATACCCACATTTTCGCCTAATACACACCACCAAACTTGTCCTTCGCTAAAAGTTCTGAATTTGCCGCCGTTATGTATATCCGCTTTTATCTTCATCCATTCCTTATAATCACGCCTGATAGCAAAGGCGGATTTTAAATCGTCTGTATTCTTATTAACCATAATGGCGTAAGATGTATCACAACTTTTTAAATATATCAACCTAGAGAAGATGGTTATGACAAATTAGAACTTCATAATTCTACAGAATTAAAAAGTTTGTGGTATAATAGCCATAAGTAGATTTAGGAGGTAAAATGATTAAAGTTGCAATTAACGGTTTTGGCAGAATTGGCCGTAATGCATTGAAGATACTGTTAGAGAGGCGCGACGTACAGGTCGTAGCGATTAATGATATCACAGATGCTAAGACGTTGGCACATCTTTTGAAGCATGATTCCTCATACGGAACTTACGACAAGAAGGTTTCTTCTACGGACAAATCTATCTTGATTAATACTCGGGAGATTCCGGTTTTTGCAGAGAAAGACCCTAGAGCGCTTCCATGGAAAAAGCTTGGTGTAGATGTCGTAATCGAAAGCACTGGTTTCTTCACCAAGCCAGAGGATGCTAAGGCGCATCTTGATGCGGGTGCTAAGAAAGTCGTAATTTCCGCCCCAGCCAAGGGTGAGGGCGCTAAGACTGTGGTGCTTGGCGTAAACGAAGAGGTTGTAACCAAGGATGATAAGATTTTATCAAACGCCTCTTGTACCACCAACTGTATTGCCCCAATTATGAAGGTACTTGAAAATACCTTTGGAATTGATAAAGCTATGATGACTACCGTGCACTCCTACACTGGGTCACAGAGAATTCTCGATGCACCCGCTAAGGATCTTCGCGAAGCAAGGTCGGCTGCTGAGAATATTGTTCCGACTACGACTGGCGCTTCAAAAGCTGCCGCCCTGACTATTCCGAGTCTGAAGGATAGATTTAATGGGCTATCGGTACGCGTACCGACACCAGTGGTTTCGCTTTCCGATATTACAGCAATTGTAAAGCGTGACACTACTAAAGAAGAGCTGGCTGCAGTATTTAAAAAAGCGGCCAAGGAGCCGTATTATGAGGGTATTATCGGCGTGACGGAGGAGGAGCTGGTTTCTTCAGATTTCATCGGCGATCCACATTCATGCATCGTAGACCTGCCATTGCTCGACGTAGTGGGTGGTAATATGATTAAAGTCGTAGCTTGGTACGATAATGAATGGGGATATTCGAATCGACTAGTGGAACTCGCAGTTGATTTCGGGAAGGGTGTTTAATGAAGGTCTATTTAGGAGCTGATTACCGAGGACTGGAGCGGAAAAATCAGTTAAAAGATTACCTGCTTAGTAATGGTTACGATGTGATTGATGATGGTGCGTACGAATATGTCGAAGGTGATGATTTCAATGATCCGGCAATTAAAGTAGCTCGGGACGTGCGTGA
Source organism: Candidatus Saccharimonadota bacterium (assembly GCA_017510425.1). Classification (GTDB taxonomy): domain Bacteria; phylum Patescibacteriota; class Saccharimonadia; order Saccharimonadales; family Saccharimonadaceae; genus Nanosyncoccus. The sequence continues at coordinate 49,213 of JAFWNJ010000014.1, read as the reverse complement.
GGATTTGGGCACGATGGGAATCTTAATCTGCGATTCAGCACACGGGGTTACCATGCAGGCAAATCGCTTCAAAGGCATTCGTGCAGCCCACTGCGATAGTAAGGAGTCGGCCAGCCTGGCCCGCGAACACGATGATGCCAATGTGCTCTGCTTATCTGCGCATTTTATGGACGAAGCCACGATGCAGAAAATTACGAAAGTGTTTTTAGAGACAAATTTCACTGGTTTGGAACGTCGAGTAAGACGAATTAATCGCTTAGACGAAAGGGAAGATTATGATTAGGACGGTATCTATTGTTCCAACAATACTTACTGATAATAAACAAGATTATCGAGCGCAGGTTGAGCGTATTAATATTTTTACTCGTAGAGTACAGATTGATGTAACTGATGGAACGTTTGCACCGTCGCAGTCACTTGACATTACGAACATCTGGTGGCCGAAGAACTGGGAGGCGGACCTCCATCTAATGGCTGCCAATCCTTCCGAATATCTAGATACAATTTTAAAGCTTAACCCTTCGCTTTGTATTTTTCACGCTGAGGCTAATGAAGATTTATTGCCAAGTTTCCAAATTTTGAAGGATGCTGGAATTAGAACTGGGGTGGCACTTTTGCCGTCGACTTTTCCTGGCAATGTGAAGCCATATATTGATGCAGCTGACCACGTACTGATATTTGCTGGACATCTCGGGGTGCAGGGTTCTCCGGCAGATTTAATGCAGATGGAGAAAATTCCACTAGTTCGCAACATGAAACCAGAACTCGAGATTGGTTGGGACGGTGGGGCCAATATGACCAATATCCGAGCAATTGCACATGCCGATGTGGACGTGATAAATGTCGGCTCGGCAATCTCGCAGGCTACTGACCCAGCGCAAGTTTTCCAGGAGCTGGTGGCCGAAATTGACAAGAACGGAGTGGTGATTTAATGGCGCGAATCGTATCACTAGGCTCAGCCCTGCAGGATGTCTATTTAATCGACCACGATGATTTGAGGCCGACGGCCATTGGTGATACGGCTATTTTTGGCAAGGTGTTGGTGGGTTCCAAGGTTGACATTGATAAAGTAGCCTACGAAGTGGGCGGAGGGGGAATTAATTCATCGATTTCGTTCGCTCGGCATGGACACGAAGCGATTTTTATGGGCAACGTCTCGCGTGATCCGGCCGGCATGGCGATTTTAAAGAAGCTCGACCAAGAAGGAGTGGACAATAGTTATGTTAGATTCCTCGAACGGAAAGCAACCGGTACGTCAGTGGTTCTGCTTGATTCCGTGAGTGGCGAAAGAACCATCCTGACCTATCGTGGTGCGAGTGAACAGTTCGGCAATTTAGAGCCTGCTGATTTAGATTCGATTCAGCCGGATTGGTTATATGTCACATCTCTACGTGGCGACATGGATACTTTGGAGAAATTCTTCCGCCACGCTAAGGAGATGGGGGCAAAAATAATGTTTAACCCTGGAGTGAGAGAATTAGAAGAATCGCAGGCGCTAGCTAAATTACTTAACTATGTGGACATCCTGCTCGTCAACAAAGAAGAAGCGGCGAAGATTGTACCGGGCGTAACGCTGACAGAGCTGCTCTATCACCTGAATAACTACGTCAATATCGCGATAATTACAGCCGGGGCCATGGGCGGGATAGCTGGCAATGGCACCGAGGCCTACCGGTTTGGGATTTACGAAGACCAGAAAATCAAAGATGCTACCGGGGCAGGGGATGCTTTCGGGTCTGGTTTTTTGGCGCATTTTACGGCCGGACATTCATTCCGGAACTCTCTAGTCTTTGCTTCGGCGAATTCTACTTCCGTAGTGATGAAACTAGGGGCAAGTCGGGGACTACTAAGTGGTAATGAACCTTTACATCCGATGCCGATTCAGAAGATTTAAAAGTTTTTACAGATTATAGGTTATAATAGCTAAAAGGATAAAAATGAGAAACATTGAAGAAGAGTTGCTAAAAAAACTATCAATTGCTGATTTGGAGAGAGCTAATGCTTATGCGAAAGATTTAGGCAGGGGCTTACAGATAATCCGTTCTTTCCCACAAGGTGTCACCGTGTTTGGTTCTGCTAGGTTACCACAGGATCACAAGTATTGTAAGATGGCTTTCGAGCTGGGTCGGATGCTGGCCGAGAATGGACATGCAGTAATTTCTGGGGGCGGGCCAGGTATTATGGAAGCGGCATCGCACGGAGCGTATGAGATTGGTGGTAGAACGATTGGCTTTAATATTACTCTTTTACATGAGCAATTTCCGAATCCCTACCTGACCGATTGTCTAACTTTCGAGTATTTCTTCGCCAGGAAAGTAATGCTGGCGATGGCAGCCAAAGTATTTACCTTCTTCCCGGGCGGTTTCGGTACTATGGATGAGGCCTGGGAAATACTACTATTAATGCAGGAAAAGAAAATGCCAACCATGCCGGTCTTCTTCGTAGGTGAGGATTACTGGGATGGGTATAGAGAGGTGTTCCGGCGCATGCTTGCACTTAAGCTAATCGACCCAAAAGATACCAAGCTATTTAATATTACTGACAATCTCCAAGAAATCGTGGATGCCGCCAATAAAATGGGACATCCGAAAATATCTGAGAACTTCTATGATGGGTTTCGCGATGCGAATTTCAAAAAGGGTCAGTTAGGCCAAGGTTCGAATTAACATCCGCGATACGAATGAGTTCATTATACTTAGCTATCCGCTCAGAACGAGAAAGGGAACCGGTCTTGATCTGGCCGGTACCAAGGCCGACGGCGAGATGAGCAATTGTAACATCTTCGGTTTCGCCAGAACGGTGCGACATCACGGTGCGATAACCGGCGTTCTTAGCCATTAAAACCGCATCGATTGTTTCCGATAAAGTACCGATTTGATTCGGTTTAATCAGAATAGCATTGGCAACACCAGAATCGATCCCTTTTTTAAGCAGCTTCGTATTAGTAACGAAGAGGTCATCACCGACTAACTGCACACGGTCCCCTAGGCGATCGGTTAGCTTCTTCCAGTTGGCCCAATCGTCTTCAGCTAAGCCATCCTCGATCGAAACCACTGGATAATTATCAATAATCCAGGTATACCAATTAATCATATCGTCAGCGGTTTTCCAATCGCCGTTAGTCTTAAGTTCATAATGATCTTTGTTGTAAAACTCGGAAGCAGCAATATCCATTGCGATGGCGATATCTTCGCCGAATTTTAGCCCGGTTCGCTCTACGGCCAGCTTAATACATTCAAGTGGTTCATTGTTCCCCTCGCGAACCTTAGGAGCATAGCCACCTTCATCGCCTACTGTGGTGGGATAATCGCGTTCTTTTAGGATATCCTTTAGAGCATGGAAGACTTCGGCGCCATACCTAACCGCATCCGCGATATTGCCAGCCCCGCGTGGAATAATCATATATTCTTGGAAATCGGTAGCCCAAGAGGCGTGTTCACCCCCATTCATCACATTCATCATTGGCATCGGAATTGACATTTCGCCTACGGTACCCGCTAGTTCAGCGATATAGCGATAAAGCGGCATCTTTAATGCTTTAGCATTAGCCTTAGCGGTAGCTAGTGAAACAGCCAGGATGGCGTTGGCGCCAAGATTGCTTTTGTTCTCAGTGCCATCTAGCTCCAGCATGAGCTGGTCAATAGTCCTGATATCGGAAGTATTGTCGACGAGCACATCGCGAATCTTAGAATTCACGTTCCAGACAGCCTTCAGAACACCTTTACCACCATAACGATCCGGGTCGCCATCACGTAGCTCCAAGGCTTCGCCGGCGCCAGTAGAGGCTCCGGACGGAATAATCGCCCGTCCAAAAATACCATTATCTAAATAAACCTCGGCCTCCACAGTGGGATTACCACGAGAATCTAAAACTTGTCTTGCTTTAATATTCGAAATAATAAAATCTTCCATACTTATTATTATAGCAAAATAATGAACTTATGGTAAAATGGTTTTATAAACAAGTTAAAGGAGTTATTTATGAATGAAAATTCCGGTGGAACCCCGAGCCCTCTAAATCCAACTCCAGAGCAGGCACCGAGTTCTAATCAAGCAACACCCGAGCCAATCAAGAAGAAAAAGACTGGTCTGATTGTCGGGATTATAATTGGGGCTGTGGCTCTAATTGGTGGCGCCGTAGCGGCAGTGTTACTCCTGCCAGGCCTACTAAATCAGAATCCAGTGGCCACTGCGATGCAGAGAATCATGAGTGGTGCTACACCTAAAAACGTAGCGATTGACGGGGAGTTTAATATCCTGATTAATCAGGAGGGTTCGCCAATTAAGCGAGTCAATGTCAATCTAGATTCCGATATTGTGACCGGTTCGATGATTAATACTTCCTCGGCAGTTCTAACCTTTACAACTTCCGAAGATAAAGATTTCTCCGTTAAATTCAATGAGATTTACGCCGCCGATGGAAATGTGTATTTTAAAATTGACGGAGCCACTGCTGCTTTAGAGGATTCTGGACTATTAGGCACGGGCGTGACGAGCTCTGACACTCTTGACGTAGTGGAATCGATAGACGGAACCTGGCTAAGGGTTTCGGCTGAGATGATTCAATCAATGAGCGGTGGTTCCACGCAGGAAAGCCCCATTAGTTGTGTAACAGATCTGGTGACGGATCTAAGCAAGACAAACAATACTGCAGCTGAACTATACAACAAGTATCCGTTCATCACGTCAACCACCGAGAATGTCTTTATCCCAAGCAAGCATAGTCAAGTCTACCAAGTGGGACTTGATAGCAAAAATCTGACTAGTTTTGTCAATTCAATTACGAATAGCAACTTGGTCGGAAAAGTTTATACCTGCCTAGGATATGAGGACAGTGTAAGTGTAAGCGAAGAAGATATTAAGACCATTGTAGATAAAATGCCGAAGGTATTTGTGGAGTTAAATGGACAGAATGATTTCTCGCGCCTATACATGGAATCTAATCTTAATGATGGAGCGGCTTCCTTGATTATCGATCTCGGCTTCTCCTATCCGACCAACGTCACCGTGACCGAGCCGGTCGAATACACCGATTTTACCGATGTGATTAATCAGTTGATGTCTGGATTCTATATGCTGCCGGATACGGACTCGGATTTGGTAGAAATCGACACTGATTGGGACGACTGGGACGAGGATTGGTATGAGGTAGATTGGGACGAAGATTGGTAAGCTTGACAATTATACATAAGTATGATATAATTAAGTTATGAACGAGGCTTTGAAACAAAAACTAAAGAAACTCCCGGCCAGTCCGGGGGTTTATTTTCATAAAAACTCTACTGGCGAAGTGATTTATGTGGGGAAGGCGGCGGTTTTGAAAAACCGCGTGCGACAGTACTTCCAGAAATCTAAGAAGGATACAAAGACTGAGGCTTTGGTGCGCGAAATCGCCGATACGGATTGGATTGTGGTTGATACGGAAATGGATGCGCTTTTTTTAGAATCTGAAATGATAAAGCGATACATGCCTAAATGGAACATCTTACTAAGGGACGATAAGACCGTATCCTATGTCCGAATCACGATGAACGAAGAAGTGCCCTATATATCATTTACCCGTAACCCGGTTGACGACAGGGCGACCTACATTGGGCCGTTTTACGGTAAGCTTTCGGTCGAGAAGGCCGTGAGAATACTGAGACGAATCTTCCCATATTACGTAAAACCCTATACTGAACATAAAGATTTAGACACCGACCTTGGCCTGACTCCGGGTATTGAAATTGGAAAAACCACACCGAAAAATTACAAGAAAAATTTGAAAAATCTGATTAGATATATCGAGGGTGACCGCAAGAAGCTACTAAATGACCTCGAGCAGACCATGAAGAGCGAAGCCGCGAAGGGGAATTATGAACTGGCTGCTGAGGCCAGAGACCAATTGCTGGGATTAAAAGAGCTGAAGAGGAAAATTGTTTTTTCCGATAAGGAATTTCTGGATATTTCATCCGATCAGGCCCTGAAACAGTTACAGAACATGCTGGGCCTCGAGAAGCCTCCTCGACGAATTGAAGGCTATGACATTTCACACCAATCGGGCGAAAACACGGTGGGTAGCATGGTGGTGTTTATCAATGGGGCTTCAGCGAGAAATGAATATCGGAAATTCAAGGTACGAACCTCTAGAAATGACGATTTGAAAAGTATGACCGAAGTAATTACGCGACGTCTGAAGCATAAAGAGTGGAACTTTCCTGATTTGATCATATTAGATGGCGGCGTTACACAAGTAAATGCAGTGCTACCACTGGTGGAGCCGTACGACATTAAGCTCATCGGGCGCGACAAGTCCGGCGACCATTCACGTAATGCTTTGGTTAAGATTGTCATTCCGGGGCGCACCGAGACGGTGGAGTTACCTTCGGATTCCCATATTGCGAAATTGATTGCCCGGATTGATGAGGAAGCACATCGCTTCGCAATCACTTACCATTCTTTACTCAAACGTAAAAGTATGCTAAAATGATTTTGTCAAAGGAGTTATTTTATGAATATCGGCAATTTCCTGGAAGTAGTTACATTTATTTCGGCCATTTTTACCATTCTTTTAGTCCTATTACAACAGCGCGGCGCCTCGCTCGGCGCTGGATTTGGTAGCTCTGGTGAGCTTTATACTACTCGCCGTGGATTGGAAAAATCACTCTTTATTACCACTATTGTGTTTGCCGTGATTTTTGTTTTATCGATTCTAGGACTATTATTAATTCCATCATAGTATGAAAAAATCTCTTAAAAAGCGTGGGCAAAAATTCCTAAAGAAGTTCTCAAAGGCTTCGGTTCAGGTTGGTGCGGAGAGTAAGGAACACATCCGCGAGAATATTATTGGAAGGTTTTCTCATATTGCCAGTATCAGACTCTTAATTCTTGAATGGGGACTACTAGTGGTCGCTCTAATTATGTTGGCGATTGCGCAAGCTTTTTGGTTTGGGGATTCATATGCTGGGAATTCTTGGTCTACTGGCGGGACTTACATAGAGGCCACCATAGGAGAAGTAAATTCGATGAACCCATTATTTGCCAATACCAACAGTGAGCGAGTGCTGAGTAGGCTGATGTTTTCAACCATAGCCGCGATTGACCGCTCGGGCCACCCGGCACCACAGCTGGCCGAATATATCAGACCAAGCGAAAATGGGCGCATCTGGACGGTAAAAATCCGAGACGACCTAAAGTGGTCGGACGGGGAACCATTGACCACCGATGATGTCATGTTTACGTTAAATTTAATCAAGAATCCTGCGGTAAATACTATTTATGATGCGAATCTGGCTAATGTTAAGGTGGAAGCTAATGAGAACAACGAAATCGTGTTTACCTTGGCGACTCCGTATGCGGATTTCATGACCGCGCTGGTCATTCCAGTGGTGCCGGAGCATTTGCTGTCGGATTCCGATCCTAAGACGTTAATCGAGGATAGCTTCTCCAATGCGCCGACTGGTTCGGGACCATTTTTCTTCAATGCTGCGCAGTCCAGTTCAACCAGCAACGAGAAGGTGATATACCTATCGTCTAATCCATATTATTATAGGAAACAGACTATGTTGAGTAGTTTTGCTATTCATATTTTTACTGATCAGGAGAGCATCATTAGCGCCATCAATGCAGGTACGGTAACGGCAACTGCGGAGCTAACAGAGGCGGTTGATGATAAAATTACCTCTGCACAGTTTCACCATAAGAATTCTAGTTTAAATTCGGGTGCATTTATCTTCTTTAATACCACGAGTCAGAATGTCAAGGATATAGCCGTGAGAGAGGCAATCCGACAGGGTATTAATATGGCCGAGATCAGGAACGAAGCTCCAAATACTATTGCGCTAAGTTACCCTTTGCTAGAGTCGCAGCTTAAGTTAGAGAACTACCCGGCCTTGCCGGAATATAATCTGGAAGCAGCTAAATCGAAACTGGCGGAGTTAAATGGCGGCGAAAGGAAGTTCCTAGAAATTGCGACGGTAAATTCCGGATTCCTACCTAAGGTATCTGAGCTAGTCGGGAACGCCCTGACTGAGCTGGGCTATGATGTTCATATCTCCACCTACGAAGAAAACCAGGAATTCGTCTCGAATGTTCTCTCTAAAAGGAGCTATGATTTGCTGATTTACGAAATCGAGCTGGGAGCGGATCCGGATCCTCTGCCGTATTATCATTCGTCGCAAGTATCACAATCCGGACTAAATCTTTCGAATTATCGCAATGCACTTGTGGATGACTTGCTGCTAGGCGGTAGGGAAACATTGGATGAATCTCTAAGGATTAAAAAGTATGAAAGGTTCCTCGAGTATTGGGTCTCCAATGTGCCGGCAATTGGCATTTATCAGCCTAATCTGGCCTATTATTATAACCGTAATGTGCGCACCTTTAGCAATGACCTTAAACTGGTAACAGCCCTGGATAGATTTAACGATGTTAATACCTGGGCAGTAAATACAGCCACTAAAAATAAAACCCCATAACAGTAATAATATGGTATAATTACAATATGCGCCTGTGGTGGAATTGGTAGACACGCTACCTTGAGGTGGTAGTGGCCATATTCACGGCTGTGCTAGTTCGAGTCTAGTCAGGCGCACCATTAATTCAAGTTAAAAGCCGGTATCTCGGCCTTTTTTCTTGCTCGCCTTTGGCGAGCAATGATTAGTCAGGCACACCAGCAAATAATTACCAGAAACTAGGAAACCCCGCGGTAGATTCCTTCGGAGTCGTGCGGGGTTTCAATACTTTTATTCTATCAAATTAAGGTAAAAATGTCAATAAGCTCATGGCGCTTGTTCACAAAGAGCATATTCTTAATTTTTTTCCTGGTTTTAACTTGGGAAATTAAAAATTCAATGACTTTTTCATCACGGATACCTTTTAGGCGAAGCGAATCGAATACAATGTTTGGACATTGCTTTTTATATAGCGCATCTTTGATTAATTGCTCCATAGAATTAGTATTAGAAGATCTTGGCGATTTCATTTCGTATAATACTCCGTCAAAAAGTATATCAGCGGAACTTATTCTGTTTTCCGGCAAAAACTCAACATAATGCCCGTGCGATGCTAATATATTGGCAGTGCGATCTTCGTGTGGCCACACCCTTCTACCAACTGGCTTAAAAACGCCTTGTTTTTTCTCGCTCTTATTCATTCACTCTATTATAACAGAATTTCTGATGTTGCATTTGTCAATATCACACTCACAGCATAGCATTAAGAAGGTAACCTCCTCCCAGTAACAAAACCAGCAAGAACAGGTTAACCTCCCAAACAAGTTGTACAACTTTTAGTTGTTAATGTTTCTAGTATAGCACAGAAAAATCTGGACAAGCATTCTCATATCCAGGTAGACTTTGTAAGAATTCTACTGGTGTTAAATAATTCAGCATTGAATGCGGCCTATAAGTATTGTAATCCAGGCAATCTTCTTCGCAGAATTTTTTTAATTCTTCTATCCTATGGCTTCCTGAAGTCATTCTAGAATATCGCCACTTATCTACACCATGGGGACGCTCTATACGACCGTTTAAATGAGGTGAGCTAGGCGGAATATGTCTAAACCCGATGTTGTGCGTTATTAACCATTTTTCTGGTAAAGCGAGTGGTGGCTCTTTCTTTCTATCTACATGAATTTGGTTGTTGGTAAATTCGGTCCCATTGTCCATTTGAATAAGTTCAATATCAAAAGCTGGAGCATAAAACCTAATGGCTTTTTCTAAGAATTTAACGGTAGTATTTACATTATAATCTTCATAGATAAGTTTAAACTTTATTCTAGTGCAGCAGTCTATGATATCATACTGATAGGCCGAGTGTTTCCAATGTTTAACATCCAATTGCATTAGCTCACCCGGCCTATATGGATAATCGTTAAGTCTGTATTGCCTACGGGCTTTTTTCTTGCGTTTTTCTAGTAATCCAGCACGGGAGAGTATGTTGTGTACTCCATGTGGCGATATCTTAATATCATAATCTCTAAGCAGAATAACCGAGATTAGATTTTCTCCGTACATCATACCTAGTCTAAGTTGTACGACTAAACTTACCACTTCTTCATTTGGATCGTTCTTATGTGAATGGGGAGTCTTTGGTTCATCCATTAAACTCTTCAATGTTCTATGACCTTTCTTCCATCTATTAAACCAGTAATAATAAGTACTTTTGGGTACGCCGAGCGATTTGCAGGCTTTAGTCACAGAACCAAGTCTTTTTGCTTCCATAAACCAGCCCAAACGAATCCTGGCGCCGTATATGCGTCTTTGCTTGTCTTGCATAGCTCTATTCCTCATCTTTAACATCCTTTATTTATTATATAAAAAGTGTCCAAGATGTTTGGGAGGTTGATAAAACCAGCAAGAACATCACTAGCCAAATCCCAGCATGCGTGATATAATAGCATAAAGAGTAAGGAGGTAAATGAAAAAAGGTATTATTAATTTGTCGGTAATTGTGGCACTACTAATGAGTCCGGTATTTTTTGTTCAATCTGGAGTTCATGCGGAAGATGAGACCGAGCCTGAACAAAGCGCGGAAGAAAGTGCCGATCAAACTGGCACCAATATTAGTTTGACACCAGTCAGCAAGACATATCAACTCTCGGGTAGTTCAGTCTATAATGATTCTTTTACGGTCAATAACACCGGAGGTAGGGAACTAGAAATCGAAGTCTTCGCCGCTCCGTACTCATATGTTTACTCTGAACAGAATGACACCTACCAACTAGGTTTTAGTAATGAGACGAATTACACCCAGCTCTCGCGTTGGATTACCTTTAAAGATGCCGACGGAACCTACAAGAAAACCATTAATGCCAAAATTGCACCTAATACTTCCTATACAGCTGAATATAGAATTGAGACACCAGGCAGCATCCCAAGCGGTGGACAATATGCCGTGATTTTCGCACGCACCACCAATGGTGTGACCTCAGCAAATGGCATTAAGACGGAAGCAAGTCCAGGTATGGTAGTCTATGGGCGTTCGATCGACAGCGAATCGATAATTTCGGCCGAGATAAGAGATTTGGCCATACGGCAATCTATCACTGAAAACGAGATAACCCGCAACACAATTAGCGGTATAGCCAAAGTAAAAAACACTGGCAATATAGATTTCAATGCTTCTGGAAAACTAGTAGTGGACGGAATACTATTTGGCGGACACTACGAAACCCCTTCAAATGGCGGTAGAGTTTCCGTAATACCAGAGTCCGAATTAGTAGTAACCGATGAATGGAAAGAAACGCCTGGATTTGGTATTTTCAAAGTAACTTGGACTGTGGAAGCAGCAGGAGAGACCGAGACGATAGAACAGATTGTCGTAATAAATATTGTTCCAGCTATAATAATAACCATAATCCTATTGACAATTATTATTGTATGGTGTATAATCCGTGGTAAGAAGCGCAAGGAGCGCCGCTCGAGATTGTCGGTCTAGGGCTGGGGCTTTAAGAGCGAAAGCTCACTTCGCAGATAAAAATAAAAAAATAAAAAAAGAGTGTAGAGATGAAAAAGACACATAAAAAACTACTGGGCTTTTTCGGATTGGTCACAGTCGCCGTGATGACTGCGGTTGCGGTGGCTTTGCCAAATCCGGGAGTTTCAGCTTTATCAAATGTAACAGATACGATTGTCATACGTGTGATCGGGACCAATCCAGAGATTAGTATCGATGGGGTTGAGTCAGGCACAGTTTCTATAAATCCAGAAAAGAACTTAACTATCTCGTACGGGAATGTTGCGAATGTTAGGGTTGTATTAGTTTATACGGATTTGAATGGGGTAGAACAGACCTTTGATTTAATTGATGAAAACGTTGACTATGCCGCCGGCTCTTTTCCTTTAAGCCTTGACCTCAGTCAGCCGCAATATGGCTATGGCGATTACGTCCTTCGAGCCACTGGTGATGGTGCTTCTGGGCCCGATGAAGACATCATACAGTTTAGCTATGCTCCATTCGTAGCAGAACTAGATGATGACGAAGAAACTGGTAAAGCTTATGTTGATTTGGACTACACCGAGAGCGAGGAAGGATCGGATGAGGATAAAATCGGTGAGTTTAAGATTGAGGTATTCGATGAAGATGGCAATTTAGTTACTCCGCTTTCACCAATTACGGCTCTACCGCCAGAGAAACAAGTTGAATTGCCTTTTGATAAATATGATTTACCTTCTGGGACTTACACGATTAAAATTACCGCCTATAACCTTAATGGCGATGAGTTAACTGTAAGGTATCTGACTAAAGATATTGAAGGCGAGGAAGTAATCCCGGTGCCTGATACTGGTAAAATATCTGGTAACAATAACGTCTCGAGAGTTGATTTCCTCATTACTGGCATGTTGATATTCCTAATGACTGGGATCGGCGGCGTGATATTTATTGCAAGAAGAGATTCAAGGAAGAAATAGACAATAATTTCTCTACACAAAAATCGGGCGCACCACTGCGAGGGCGCCCGATTTGATTTTGATTTTTATTCTGTTACGCCAAGCTCAATGCGCTTAAACTGACGAACGGTAATATTCTCGCCGGTCTTGGCAATGGCTTCTTTGATGAACTGCTCTACGGTCTTGGTGTCGTCCAAGATGTATGGCTGATTCATTAGTACCTTATCAGAGAAAGCTTTCTTAGCTTGACCTTCAAGAATCTTCTCTTTCATGTTCTCTGGACCCTTGAAGTTAGCTTCGAGCTCTTTCATCTTGGCCTTACGAACGTCCTCAGGAATATCATCCTCGGAAACGTAAAGTGGGTTCATGGATGCAATCTGCATGGCGATTTGATGCGCGAGGGTTTTAAACTCTTCGGTCTTAGCCACGAATGAGGTCTCACAGTTTACCTCTACAATTGCACCTAGACGGCCATCGTGAATGTAAGCTTCGACTAGACCCTCGCGAGTCTCGCGGTCACCACGCTTCTCGGCTTTGGTTAAGCCCTTCTTTCGCATAGCCTCGAGCGCCTTGTCGAAATCGCCTTCTGCCTCGACAAGTGCCTGCTTCGCATCGGTCAATCCAGCGCCGGATAGCTCTTTGAGCTTCTTGATTTGCTCGATTGATATTTCTACTTTTGCCATATTACCTCCTATTTATTATTTTTACCTTCCTTAATAGCTTCAACGAAATAATCCAAGATTAATTTAACTGCCTTGATGGAATCATCATTGGCCGGAATGACGTAATTGATTGGGGTGGGGTCGACATTGGTGTCAGTAATCGCGAAGACTGGGATTTTTAGACCGTTAGCTTCTTTGATTGCGTTCTTGTCCTCCATCGCATCAGTTACAATGACAGCTGCAGGCTGCTCGGTCATATCCTTAATACCACCGTAGCGTTCGTTTAATAGATCGATTTCTTCCTGATAGCGCTGGACTTCGAGCTTCGAGTAGCGATTCTCGAGTTCACCCGATGCCATACGGCGCTCCAAATCTTTAAGCTTCTTGATTTGGCGATTCACGGTCTCAACGTTAGTTAGGGTACCACCAACCCACCTGACCGTGACGTACGGCATTTCGGCAGCTTCGGCAGCTTCCTTGACGAGATCCTTAACCTGCTTCTTGGTGCCGACGAAGAGAACCTTCTTGCCATTCTTGATGATTTCGGTAAGCTTTGGCAAAGCTGTCTCAAGACCATCAACGGTCTTTTCAAGATTAATAATGTGGGTTTCACCGCGTTTGCTGTGAATATATGGCGCCATCTTAGGGTGCCAACGGCTAGTTTTGTGCCCAAAATGTGCACCAGCTTCTAGCAGAGCTTTCATATCGACATTAACTGTCATATATGATTTCCTTTCTCTTTGTTTCTGGGTATACTCGGGCGCCTGTCGCGCTCAGGAAATCTCCCAAAAACTGTTTCGTTAAATAGTATATATCTGTATTATAGCAGATATGCTTGAAAAAAACAAGAGAGCAGGCTAAAATACGCTTGGGTGATTTACAAAAAGTACTTTAACAGGAGAAGGGAGGTGTGAAAAATGATTTCTATACCGGACAATCAGCTACATGTCAACTGTGCGCTGTGGGAGTTATCGAATCGAGAAGATGAGAAGAATCGCAGATTGTATCTCTGTGGGGAAATCGAATCAATCGAGGAGTGCTCCGACGAGTCTAATCCTACGTTGTCACCGACATCTGAACTAGTAAGACAGATTTTCGCCATCAACAGAAGCGATACATCTATCCCACCCGAACGAAGGAAACCGATTGTTCTTTACATCAACTCTCCAGGTGGAGAGGTGTCCGAAGGATTTTCATTGCTCTCGACCATAGCACTAAGCAAGACTCCAGTTTATACTGTCAATATCGGCATGTGGTGTTCCATGGCTTTTCTGATTGGTATTACTGGTAAAAAGCGCTATTCTTTGCCGTATATGACATTTTTAATGCATGAATCGTCTGGTGTTTCTTATGGTAAGACTAGTAGTATGGGAGAGAAGATTGATTTCGACCGGGAATTTAGTGAAAGAATCGTAAAACAACACATCTTGAGTCACAGCTGTATGACTGAAAAAGAATACGACTTGGTGGCAAAGAAGGAATTCTATATGCTGCCGGAAGTAGCCAAGAAATACGGCTTTATTGACGAAATTGTCAGCGACATCGATACGATTTTGTAGATCACCCAAGAGGGGTGGGTTTTGACCCACCCCTTCTTTACTTTTTTTGAAATCTCTGATATAATTTGTCTAATTATGAGTAAAAAAGAGTTACATCCTAAGGATTATCGTGATGTCGTCTTCATTGATGAAGCGGCTAACTATTCGTTTTTGAGCAAGTCCACGGCGAAAAGCGAAGAAACAATCAAGTGGACGGATGGCAAAGAATATCCATTAGTAAAGATTCAGATTTCGTCTGCATCGCATCCTTTCTTCACTGGTGAAGAGAAGATTATTGATACAGAAGGTCGTGTCGATCGCTTCAAGGCCCGTGCTGAGAAGGCGAAGAAGCTGCGCGCTGCCCTCGAGAATAAATCAAAGAAGGCCGCAAAGGAAGCCGAGAAGAAATCGAAAATAAGCGATTCGATCGAAGCAAAAGCTGAAGGATAATTGCGAAAGACTCTCCCAGGGAGAGTCTTTTTGTGGCCGATATATGATATAATGAAATTATTAATAAAGGAGTATTATGTTTGACACCAAAGAAGATCGTAAAAAAATGGAAGACATTATTTCGCGATTTAAAGATGAGATGAAAAAGGTCAGGACCGGCAGAGCTCATCCTGATATGATATCTGGCGTGAAGGTCGAGGTCTATGGTCAGTTCATGCCACTAAATCAAGTGGCAAATGTTACCGCCGCCGATGCAACTCTTCTGGTAATTACTCCTTTCGACCCGTCCAATATCCAAGCCATCACTGCGGCGATTCGCGCCGATCAGTCACTTGGACTTAATCCAGCCGATGATGGTCGCGTAATTAGGGTGCCGATTCCAGCTTTAACCGAGGAGCGCCGCAAGGAAATTGTCAAAGCGGCTTCATCAAAAGTTGAAGATGCCAAAGTGGCGATTCGTAACGTACGAGAAGATGCTCGCAAGGCAGTCAAAATTGCAGCCGAGCTGAGCGAAGATGTGAAGAAGCGAGCTGAGAGAGAGATTGATGAGCTGACTAAAGAATTCAACGATAAGGTCGAATCAGAATTTAAAAATAAATCAGACGAGATAATGAAGATATGAGTTTAGTACATTTAGGAGTCATCGCCGACGGCAATAGGCGTTGGGCAAAGGAACATTCGCTACCTTCCATTGAAGGGCACAGGAACGGTCTAAAAGCAATTGAGAAATTAGTGGACGGAGCCGAAGCGGCTGGAATTAAGTACATTACTTTCTATGTTTTTAGCACCGAGAACTGGGGCCGAAGCGAGAAGGAAGTGTCTTATCTGATGAAGCTGGCCGAAACGAAAATTCCAAAATATGCCGAGAAACTAAAAGCCAGAAACGGTAAGTTACTAGTCCTAGGTTCGAAAAACAGAATCTCGCCCAAGCTAGCCAGTGCTATTGAGGAGGCGGAGAAGATGACCGCGGATTGTGATGGTATTACGGTTGGTTTCTGTTTCAATTACGGTGGCGAGCAGGAAATTGCCGATGCGGCCAATATCGCAATGGAAGCCGACGGCGAAATCACTCCCGAGACGATTAGAAAACACCTCTATCACCCAGAGGTTCCGAATATTGATATGGTAGTAAGAACATCTGGAGAGGAGAGAATCTCTGGTTTTATGCTCTGGCGCGCTTCTTATGCAGAGTTTATGTTTATAAAGAAATACTTCCCAGATATGAGTTCTGAAGATATTAAAGATATCGTTGAGGAGTTCGATAAGCGCAATCGTAGATTTGGCAAATAAACAATTAGTAATGTGATATAATGATTCTTATGGATATAATTTTAGGTGTGATTGTTGGATTACTAGTATTAATGGCTCTAGTTACAGCACATGAGTTCGGACATTTTCTAGCAGCCCGAAAAAACGGTGTGAACGTACTGGAGTTTGGGATTGGGTTCCCACCGCGGGCGATTGCTTGGCGTAAAGATGCCAAGACTAAAAAATGGATCAAGATTCCGCGCAGCGAATGGAAGAAGGAAAAGGTGTCCAAAGTCGTCTATTCGGACATAAAGGATAAAAGCCTAGCCCAGAACGGCATGATTTTTAGCTTAAACTGGCTACCGATTGGCGGATTCTGTCAAATGGATGGGGAATCAGCTGCAGATAAGAGGAGCGGTACATTTGGTAAGGCGAGTTTTCTCGCGAAAACTAAGATTCTTTTTGCCGGCGTAGCAATGAACTGGTTGGTAGCATTTGTGATTTTTACCATCCTTGCGTGGGTAGGGATGCCAGAGTTCCTGGAAGGGCAATTTACAGTCCCGGACGACACCAGGATTGAGTCCGTACCAGTTCAGATAGCCAGTGTGGCGGAGGGTTCACCAGCAATGCAGGCAGGGTTAGAGAAAGATGATTATATTCTATCGGTAGATGGCAATGCTTATACACATGCTAGCGAAATAACTAATTACAATGAGGAGCATGCAGGAGAGACTGTAACATATATCATTAAGCGATGGGAGAAGGTTTGCGACATGTCTTCTTGCGCCGAACAACCCTGCGAGTGCGGTTCAGGCGAGAAGCAGGAGATTCAGCTTAAGATTCCGGTGACGTTAAATAAGGCTGGCTCTGAATATCTACTCGGCGTTACGATGGCGACCAGCCAGGGCGTATCTTATTCGACCTGGTCAGCACCAGTAGTGGGAGCAGGACTGACGTTACAACTAACCGGAGAGACATTTAAGGGCGTTGGTATTATGCTTTCCAAGTTAGTGTCCGGTACTGCGAGATTATTTAGCTTTAATTCCGACGTGAGGGAGCAGGGACAAGAGGACCTTTCTGAGGTGGGAGATTCTGTATCCGGCCCAGTCGGTATCATCGGGGTATTGTTCCCGACCTTTACGGCGGCCGGTCCAGCTAATCTGGCATTCCTAGCGGCACTAATATCTGTATCTCTAGCTTGCATGAACGTACTACCGATTCCGGCGCTTGATGGGGGCAGGTGGCTTTTAATTGCAATCTATAAACTTCGCAAGAAGGAACTCAGTAAAGAGACCGAGGAAAAGATTGTATCGAGGGCGTTCATCGTGCTACTTGCCTTAATCTTCATCGTGACAATACTGGACATAATCAGGATTGCGAACTAATGGTAATTATAAAAGCACTATTATATATGGTCTGGGCAGGAGCGGCGATTATCGTGTCCCAGCTAGTCGTCGGGTATATAATGCTTTGGATGGTAGGGGCTGAAACGTTTGTCCAGCCAGCGACGACTGCAATCTATTCGGTGCTTTCGTATCTACTGGCCATGGTATTAATTATAGTGGTTCCGAAACTCATAACCGACAAAAAGAAGGCGAGCAAAAAAAGTTCAAGGAAATCGAAAAACAGCGTTAGTGCCAAGACATATCTAGCGGGAATCGGAATAAAAGGTTGGCCGACTTGGGCAGATATTGGCCTCGCCCCACTAGGGATGATTGTTTATTTACTATTTGCGACGGCACTGGTGGCGCTATTTAGTTTATTCCCATGGTTTAATGCTGAGGAGGTCCAGAATGTTGGATTCAATACTTATATCTCTGGACTAGATCGCATGATTGCTTTCTTTATAATCGTAGTGGTAGCACCGATTGTGGAAGAAATCATCTTCCGTGGGTGGCTATATAGCAGAATAAAGAATACTCTTCTAAAAAAATATTCGAAGGTAGCCTCAATTATAATCTCAAATCTTCTAGTTTCTCTTGGTTTTGGTATTATTCATATGCAATGGAACGTGGGAGTTAATGTATTTGCAATGTCGATAGTCCTATGTGCCATGAGGGAAATCACTGGGACGATATACTCTGGCATTTTACTTCATATGCTTAAGAACGGGGTGGCTTTCTATCTTCTGTACGTGCTTGGAATCCAATAATAAGATATGGTATAATTAGTCTGTTATGAGATTATCTAAATCATTTTTAAAGACTTTAAGGGAAGCGCCTAAAGACGAGACAGCGGTTAATGGCGCATTGTTAATTAGGGCTGGATACATCCACAAGGAAATGGCTGGCGTATATGATTTTTTGCCGTTAGGCCTTCGGGTTGTAGAAAACATCAAAAACATCATCCGGGACGAATTAAATAAAATCGGTTGCGAAGAGATTTTAATGGCGACTCTGCAAAATCCCGAACCGTGGGAGAAGACGGGTCGGTTTTCTGATCAGGAAGTGGATATCTGGTTCAAGACAGAGTTAGCTTCGGGCGGGATTCTCGGCCTTGCGCCGACACACGAGGAACCAGTTACAAATCTAATGAAGAGCTATATTTCTAGCTATAAAGATTTGCCGCTCTATGTATATCAATTTCAGAATAAATTCCGCAACGAACTCCGCGCTAAGTCTGGGATTTTGCGTGGGCGCGAGTTCTTGATGAAAGATTTATATAGTTTTCATACTTCCCAGGAAGATTTGGATAGATTCTACCATGAGGTTGAGCTGGCCTACGGGAGGATATTTGAGCGGATGGGAGTGGGCGATTCCACCTATGAGACATTTGCCAGTGGTGGTATCTTCTCGAAATATTCGCATGAATTTCAGACGTTCTTACCGGTAGGGGAGGATACCATATATTATAACCAGGACAAATCTATCGTTCTAAACAAGGAAGTTTATAACCCAGAAGTATTGAATGACCTGAACGCGACCGACGAGAAATTCGAAGAGACTACTGGCGCCGAAGTGGGAAACATCTTCAAGCTAAAGTTTAAATATACCGAACCACTGGAGTTAAAATATATTGACGAGAGTAATCAGCAGAAGACCGTCTACATGGGGTGCTATGGAATTGGTGTGTCTAGATTGATGGGGGTAATTGTGGAGAAATTCGCCGACGAAAAGGGCTTGGTGTGGCCGGAGACGGTGGCACCATTTAAGTATTATTTGATTGGTATAGGCGAAAATGGAATATCGGAAGCAGAGAAATTCTATACCGGCAGAGAAGATACCGTGCTGTTTGACGACCGCGACAAGCGACCGGGTGAGAAATTTGCCGACAGCGAGCTAATGGGCATACCGCTCAGAGTGGTCGTCTCTGATAAAACTCTGGCAGACAACGAGGCTGAAATCACGGATAGGAAGACCGGTAAAAGCTGGCGAGTCAGCTTGGATGAGCTATTCGAAAAATTCTAACATTTTTAGCAAAAAGACGGTTGACACAATGCTTTTTTTCATATAAACTATAGTTTGTTTGTAAAATGGAGCAAAGATGATTAATAAAACAATCAGCCTTACCGCAGATGGTAAGAAAGAGCTCGAAAGGGAGCTCGATGAATTAATAAAAAACCGCCCGGCGATTGCTGAGAGGATTGCTACGGCGCGAGCTTTTGGAGATTTATCCGAGAACGAGGAATATAGCTCGGCTCGGAACGAGCAAAAGATAGCCGAGGGAAGAATCCTGGAAATTCAAGAAATTCTAAAAAACGCCAAGGTAATTCGCGGCGGCAAGAGAAGCAAGATTGACCTCGGCGCAACCGCCTCGCTGGATTTTGGTGGACGTAAACTAACTTACACTTTAGTTGGTGCGACTGAGGCTAATCCACTTGAGGGCAAGATTTCAAACGAATCACCAATCGGGAAGGCTCTCCTCGGGCGAAAAGCCGGCGAATCGTTTGATTTTAACGGAAAAAAGGTTAAGATTGTTGAAATCCAGTAACATGATATAATAAAAATATGTTACTTGAAGATTATAGAAACGAAAGACTCCGCAAGTTAACGGAGCTAAAAGAACGCGGGATAGAGCCATATCCATCTAAGGCTCACCGCACGGCTAAAATTGCTGACATTATTAATCATTTTGATGAAAAACAAGGGCAAGAAGTTACCATAGTTGGGCGAATTATAGCGATTCGCTCATTTGGTAAGTTGGTTTTTTTGAAACTACGTGATTATACTGGTGAAGTACAGATTTTCATGAGAGCCTCGTCCGAGGAGACGCCGGCGGGACTCCTTGGAGCGAAAGACACTAAGCTTCTAGATATTGGGGATTTTGTTGAAGCCACTGGCAAGGTAGATAAATCTCAGACAGGTGAGATATCAGTGTTCTCGGATTATGTGAGGCTACTAACTAAATCTCTACGCCCATTACCAGAGAAATTTACCAACAAGGAAGAGCGTTACCGTCGCCGATATATTGACATGAACGTGAATCCTGAAGTGCGCGAGAGACTAGTGAGGAGGTCTAAGTTCTGGCAGGCAACACGCGATTTTATGAATTCGCATGGGTTTATCGAGATTAATATTCCAGTGCTCGAGCATACGACGGGTGGCGCCGATGCGCAGCCATTCGTGACGCATATGAATGCGCTGGATGAGGATTTTTATTTACGCATTTCACACGAATTGCCGCTGAAGCGGCTACTTGGTGGTGGATTCGAGAAGGTATATGATATTGGACCGAGATTTCGCAATGAAGGCGTAGATGATGAGCATTTGCCGGAACATATCGCTTTTGAGGCTTATGCAGCTTATGAGAACTACGAAGACGGCATGAAGTTCTATGAAGAAATGATTAAGTATGTTTGCAAGGAGACTTGGGGGACTTTGAAATTTAACGTAGGCGGATTCGAGATTGATTTAGATTGCGAATGGCCACGCTATAAATACGCGGATTTGCTGCGCGAGAAATACAATGTGGACGTATTTAATCCGGATAGGGAACAACTGATTAAGATTTTGCTAGAGAATTGGGGCGCAGATGATTTGAAACGCGAAGATTTCGTGAAGAAGCTCGAGAATACCACGACACCACATCTGATTGACGATGTGTGGAAACTAATTCGTAAGACTTCGGCGGGACCATACTGGGTGATTGAGGAGCCTTTGAGTTTGTCGCCACTGGCGAAGAAATCGGTTGAGAATCCTCTAGTGACGGAAAGATTCCATCCAGTGATTGCCGGGACCGAAATGGGAAATGGATTCTCAGAATTAAATGACCCGTTGGATCAGCTGGCGAGATTCCGGGAGCAGCAAGCGGCTCGCGATGCGGGTGATGAAGAAGCTCAGATGCTTGATATGGACTTCGTAGAAATGCTTGAATATGGTATGCCGCCAGCTTGTGGCTGGGGTAACTCGGAACGCAATTTCTGGCTACTCGAAGGAGTACCGGGCCGCGAGGCGGTGCCGTTCCCGACTATGAAGAGTAAAGAAGATTAAATTGGTTATAGTTCGATAATTTTGGTGTGAGACCTGTGGCCGCGAAGAATTTGAATGGAAGTTTTTGGAATCTTAAAATGCTTGGACAGCATTTTAACAAGAGCTTCGTTGGCCTCGCCATCATGAGGCTTGGCGCGGAGATAGATGGTAAGCTCGCCAGGGGTGGTTTGAATGATTTTTTCTTGGGACGAACCGGGCTTGACGGTGACTAAGTATTTCGACATATCATGTTCCTATAATACTATTTTGGGCGCAATGCATCAATCATGGCAAAGCCGTCGTAGTACTTTTGCATCTTATTCGGGTCGGTGTGGTAAGTATTGTCGCCGAAAAAATAATCACAGAATTCATCGCGGGCTTTTAATATTTCAGTGAGGCGGGCGTGATTTTTAATATTAGATTCAATAGTGAAATCAAAAAGTTCTAGGGCGCGATCGATAGCTTTGTCGGCACGGGGTTTATTGTTTTTCGCTGTCCATTTGAGCGAACGAGATACCTCACTGCCGATATTACTCATTTGAAAAGTAATCGGGCGCGTGAGCCAGTCTTGATAAGCCTCTTTACTATGAATACGATTTATATTATCCATTTTGAAACCACTGATTTGATCTTGGCTTGAATTTCTGGATTTTCAACGGAACGGGAACGATTATCCTGAGCGGGGCGGATATTAATCATGGAATCAAATTCGACCATGTTGTCTATGTTTTCCTCATCCAAATAGAGGTTGATACCCCAGATATCCGCTTGGTTTGAGCTATTTTCAAGCAAGAGCTGTTCGCAATCATAATGCATGGGCGAATCAACCGCCATAATTTCACGCTTAATGTCAACGGCAGATTTGATGGTATTTTCGTCGATAAAATTGGTCGAGGAATTAATTAGTTCCTGCCTAGTGATGGGTTTTTCTAGAATTCTCATATTTTCATTGTAGCATATTTTAAGTAGATAGAGCATGTTATAATAATAGATATGGCTAAATTTAAATTGGTTTCAAAATTCCAGCCGACTGGCGACCAGCCATCCGCGATTAAGCAACTCGTGGACGGAATTAATCGTGGTGTCCATGAACAAACTCTGCTAGGTGTGACCGGGTCAGGAAAAACTTTCACGATGGCGAATATTATCGAGAAGACACAGAGGCCAACTTTAGTCTTAGCACATAATAAAACTCTAGCGGCACAGCTTTATTCGGAGTTTAGAGATTTCTTTCCTGAGAACGAGGTGCATTATTTCGTGTCGTATTTCGATTACTATCAGCCGGAGGCTTATATTGCCTCGACCGACACGTATATTGAGAAAGATTCGGCAATTAATGACGAGATTGACCGCCTGAGACACGGGGCGACCGAAGCGCTATTAACTCGACGAGATGTAATCGTCGTAGCATCCGTGTCGTGTATTTACGGTATCGGCTCGCCGGCGTATTATACGGCGATGTCGCTACCGATGTGGCGAAATGGAAATGAATGGAAACTGGCACTAGAGGCTTTCGGGCACGATGTCGCCGCCGCCCGTCGTCACGGAGGCGGCGCATCTTCCACCTCGGTCGTGACCTCCGGAGATCCCTCAAGCTCTCTAGTGCCAGTTTCGCAACTCGACTTCATTCGCCGCCTAGTGGCGATGCAATATCACCGGAATGATTTGGCGTTTGAACGCGGTAACTTCCGAGTGATGGGAGACACGATTGATTTGTTTCCGGCAAATGGTGAATTCGCATACCGGTTTGAATTTGGGTTTGACACTTTGGAGGAAGTGAAGATTGTGGATCCTTTAACGTTAGAAGTGCGCGAGAAGCCAGAACACATTCACATTTTTCCAAATACTCATTATGCGACACCAGTGGACCAATTAGAGAAGGCCTTGGTGACAATTCGGGCGGAATATGAAGACCGGATGAAATATTTTGAGAAACATCAGAAATATCTAGAAGCGCAGAGATTGTCGCAGAGGACGAAATATGATCTTGAGATGTTGAAGGAAACTGGGTTCGTAAAGGGGATCGAGAATTATTCTCGGCATCTTGATGGTCGCCAACCCGGAGAGCCGCCATCGACCTTGCTGGATTTCTTCCCGGATGATTATTTGATGATAGTGGATGAGTCACATATGACTTTGCCACAGGTGCGAGGGATGTATAACGGCGACCATGCGCGCAAGGTAGCCTTGGTGGATTATGGATTTAGGCTGCCGTCAGCTCTAGATAATCGGCCACTGACTTACGGTGAATTTCAGAAACATATCAATCAGGCGGTTTACGTCTCGGCGACACCGGGAGAATATGAGCTTGAAGTCTCGCCGAAACCAGCCGAGCAAGTGATTCGCCCGACCGGGCTGCTGGATCCGGAAATCGAGGTGAGAAGTTCGGATGGGCAGATTGATGACCTGATGGAGGAGATTGACAAGAGAATCGCGAAGGGGCAAAGGACACTAATCACGACTCTGACAAAGCGAATGGCGGAGGATTTGTCCGATCATTTAAAAGAGCGTGGCATAAAGACGGCCTACATTCATTCAGACATTGATACTCTGGAGCGAGGAGATATTCTGCGCGACTTAAGGGCGGGAGTATACGATGTGCTGGTGGGAATTAATCTGCTACGTGAAGGACTGGATTTACCTGAGGTGTCACTAGTTGCAATACTAGATGCGGACAAGGAAGGGTTTTTGCGTTCCGAATCGGCGCTAATTCAGACGATAGGTCGCGCGGCACGACATGAAGAAGGGAAGGTAATCATGTACGCGAACTTCATTACCGAGAGTATGGAGAAGGCGATTTCTGAAACCAATCGGCGGCGCGAAATTCAGAAAGAGTATAACGCCAAGCACGGTATTACACCGCATTCGGTAGTGAAGGAAATTTCCATGGGTCTTCGCGCGATTATTCCGGAGAAGGAAAAGGAGAATAAACTCGATGTACGACGTATCCCGAAAGATGAACTGCCTGGATTAATTAAGCAACTGTCGTCTGAAATGCAACTTGCAGCGGCGAATTTGGAATTCGAACGCGCAGCGGCTTTACGGGACGAAGTTGCTAGGATTAAGGAGTTTATGGAAGGAAAGGGTGCTACTCGATAAAACCGTCAGCAGAGTCTAGTAGGCTTGTGATTTGTTTTTCAGGAAAGGCTGGAGGGGCTAAACCTGGAACTAACGAAGTAAACATCGGACGGAAACACTATTGCCGCGTGCGTTGCTGTCTGCTAGGCTGGCGCTGCCATCCACGTAGAAATAGGCGAAGTGGGCACTGCTGCCATTGAATGCGACTGAGGACCAGAAGCCGCCGTAGTACCCAACATCCCCGAGGTTACCGTTGAAGCCGCTGGCGGGGGTGAAGTAGAGCGGAGCTGACCAGACAGTAGAAATGTCACTGAATCTATTGTTATTTTCCCAACCGTATTCAGTCCACAAGTCTACGAAATCACCCTCTGATTGATGTGTATTATTGTTATGATTCGCATATGGCAATGTCCAACCAGCTGGGCAGATAGATTGATGAGTCTCAGGGTTGATAAGAGGAGTATCCGGATCTTCATCATCATACCCATATACGCTAGCATCATTAGAAGCGATAGCAGCTGGCCAGTTGTAATAGTTACCTAAGTGATATTGTGCCGTACCTGTAGAGCTCGTGTAGGTAGAAAGCGGATTCAGCGATTCGTTACATGATGGAGTACTGGTAGAATAGTCACATGAACCATAATATGCATTCCAATCTGTCCAGTCGCTGGTAGTCGTGTTCCAGTAAAGGTTTCCTGGGTCATAAGATTCCGGAGTGTTGTTTTGTTCGCAATAACCATACTCAGTATTCCACATTCCACCCTGGCACCAGGCATGAATGTTATTAGCGGATGTTTCGTAAGTAGAACGTATTGGCGACCAGCTGGCTGTGTCGTAAGTATTAGTGGATGTGTTCCAGCCAAGATCAGTATCTTCATTAGTATAAGTGGTGTTTTCATCTAGGTCTAGGTCTAGGTTCTGAGTCATCCAGACTTTACCATCAGCTAGTTTGGATATTGTATAGGTTTTCTCATCACGTTTATCAGTTAATGTATATTGGGTTCCTTCTACCATATTACTTATGATGGTAAATTTAGCTGAAGATGATAATGAGGCAAAGTCTTGCATACATACAATATCAGTATTAGAATTAGTACCAATCGTAGTACCAGTTGGATTACATTTAACTGACACTTTTGGTACTTCTGTAGATGGGTGAACCAGTGTATAGATTACTTGTCCCGTATATGTATCGGCAGCTTGGGTCTTAGAGATGTAAGCTGCATAGGTGGTAGTAATCTTCGCTCCACCAGTATTTGCCGTCATGTCAGTGGAAGTAACCTTATGGGCTACTTTGACGTATTCATTTGGTACTACATGATACTCAGAGAATGAAGCAGCTGTAGCTCCCGATTCAGCTTCACTGGGAAGTGCTACATTAGGAGCGGAATCTATAGTAAAAGCATTGGTACCTGTAGTATCACCAGAATCTTGAGTGATTGCTAGTTTCATCGCCCAGTTAGACACATCAGGATTTCCTGCTGATGTAGCTAATCCTGATTCTATTACGGCATTACCACTAGCTGATGTTCCGACTAGTTTATTGCTATCAGTTCCACCTATCTCATCTCCTGTATATCCTGCTGCATATATAGCGAATCCTTCATTATCATTACAGAATACATGCATAGTAGTAGTACCAATATTAGGAATATAGGTACCATTATTGATATTAGCATTATGGGAATCCTGCCCAGTACCAGACATCGTACAGGACATAGGGACACCGATAATAGCTTGGTCTACTACGTCATCGGCGGAAGCGATATTTGATACTAAAGTAGCTCCGGTAAGTAAAGTAATGCCCATAATACCTACTGGAATCATTAAATCTAACTTTGCCATGACATTTTTCATGGTTCTATTATATCACGTTTGTGGTTTTTCACCTTTATTTTGCATTGTTTTTATGCTATATTATCAGTATGAGTACGGTGGGTATTGCGGAGATTGAAGGAATTAAGAAACGCATACGTTTATGTGATTATTTAGTGGTGGCGCAACTTTTTCTGCAGGACAATTTCTTACTAAAAAGAGAGTTGACATTCGACGATATCAAGCCGAGGCTGCTCGGACACTGGGGAACTTGTCATGGGATTAACGTGGCATATGCGAATCTCAAAGCGAGATATAAAGACGAGCCAAATTTCAGTTTCATCCTAGGGCCTGGGCATGGGTTCCCGGCACTCAATGCAAATCTATGGCTAGATGGGGAACTGGCTAAGGTTGATCCACAAGCAACCGTGGACGAGGCGGGGCTAGAGTACCTATGCCGGAATTTCTCGTGGCCGGATGGATTTCCGAGCCATGCGAGTCCATTCACGCCAGGTGTCATTACGGAGGGCGGGGAACTAGGCTATGCGCTTGCTAATGCTTACGGTATGAGTCTGGGCCACCCGGAAAAAACTACTACCGTATTAATTGGCGACGGAGAGCTGGAGACTGCTACTGGGATTGATTCTTTAAACTTGCGAAATCTGCTGACTGGGTCTAATAATGGTAGGATTCTACCAATCCTGCACCTGAATGGCTATAAAATTTCGGCGCCATCTATCTACGCTCGGAAATCGGAAAGAGAATTAAACGAAATGCTGCGCGGATTCGGTTTCATGCCGTACTGGGTTGGCGAAGATGTCGAGGAGTTCCAGCTCGCATTAAGCAAGAAAGCAGAAGCACCTTTCTTTGTTATGAAGACTGAAAAGGGCGAAGGTGGGCCGAATCGTTATCATAATGCACATCAAATTCCACTAAAGAATCCAAAGACCGATGAAGGAGAACTAAAACAGCTAGAAGAATGGTTAAGGAGTTACCGAGCGACGGAACTATTTGATGAGTTATTTAATAATGCGGTCAATAATACTGAAGACGAAGCGGTGAATGATACCAAATTAGAAGAAGAAGGAATGGAGGAAGAAGGTGATTGAAAGCGTAAGCCAGCCCGGCATAGAAAAATATTCTTCAGCCAAGAAAATTGGCGAGCTACTCACAGCCGAGTTTAAGAAGGATCCACACTTTTATTTCTTTTCACCGGACGAGACGACTTCGAACAAGTTTGATCAGATTTTTGAAGTAGAAAAGCGGGCGTGGGGTGAGCTGCCGGTAAAAGACTGGGATTTGCCCGAGTCAGCAAATGGGCGCATTGTGGAAATGCTATCGGAGAATGTGCTTTTCTCTGTGATGACTGGGCATCTGGCGAACGGTGAGAAAGCCATGATGGGGAGCTACGAGGCATTCCTGCCTATAATTACTTCGCAGCTACTACAGCAAATGAAATTTATCAAGCAATCAAAAGCTGTCAAATGGCGTGCGCCGATACCGTCAGTGAATTTACTATCTACCTCGACCTGCTGGCGCCAGGATCATAATGGCTTCACCCATCAATCGCCGGCACTAATTTCGCAGTTACTATCGGTGCCATCAAATCTGGCGAACTGTCTTTTCCCGATTGATGATGTGGCGGCGGAAGAGACTTACAATTTTATGATTAATTCTATGGATGTGGTGAATCTCGCGACATTCGACAAGAATGACCGGCCACGGTATATCGATTCACATCATGCTAATTTCGAATTTGTAAATGGTGGGGCTAGTATTTATCAATTTGTTTCAGATGAAGAGCCGAATATCGTATTTACGGCTTGTGGTGACATCGTTGCACACGAGATGATTGAAGCGATTCGGATTCTGAAGAAGGATTTGCCGAAAATCCGGATTAGATTTGTCTACATCAATGCCTTGTCTTACCGCGGAATTGGCACTACCGACAATAAGCTAACTAAAGCTAAATTTATAGAGCTATTCACTACTAATAAGCCCATTATTGCAAACTTCCATGGCTACCCGGAAACACTAGAAAACATTTTGGAAAACTACACAATGCGCGGGCGACTAAGAGTACATGGCTTCAATGAAGAGGGTTCGACCACCACGCCGTTTGAGATGTTAAGACGGAATGCGGCATCGAGATACGATATTGCAATTGATGTCGCGGAATTAGTGGGACGGAAGGATTTATCCGCAAAATATCGTGACACCTTAAACCAAAACCACCTCCATGCGGTGCAATATGGCGAGGATTTGATAGCTTAGCCTGGCATGATATAATAAGGTCATGGAAATATTGATTCTACTTACTACCCTTGCGATTTTGACGGAGACATCTTACCTTACTGTGAGAAATTTTCGGCCAGGTAGGAGTGGCCTGAGAAGAATATATGTCGACACATCTGTCCTGATTGACGGGAGGATTCTTAATGTCGCACGGACTGGGTTTATTGATGGAGATTTGATTATCCTAAAGAGTGTGCTAAGGGAACTGCAACTGCTGGCCGATGGTAAAGATAACGAGAAAAGAAGTCGCGCCAGAGCGGGACTTGATAACGTATCGGAATTGGAGCGTGTGATTGAGGTGAATACCGAGATAGTCGACGACGGTGAGGGTATGAAGAAGGTCGACGAACAATTACTAAAATATGCTAAAGAAAATAAAGGCGCCATCCTGACGATTGATTATAACTTGATTAAAGTGGCTGAAGCTGAGAAAATCGCTACACTCAACATTAGCGACCTTGCTTTGTCAGTGCGCACTGAGTTCTTGCCCGGCGAGAAGATTAAACTTAAAATCACCGAAAAAGGCTCGGGGCGAGGACAGGGAATTGGTCACCTATCAAGCGGCGTGATGGTAGTAGTGGATGGGGCTGCTAATAAAGTCGGACGAGAAATCACCGTGGAGTTTATGCGGTTCCACGAAACGTCGGCAGGCAAAATGATATTTGCTAAGATATCAAAACGCAAGTAACCCTGGACGGGTCCTGCCAGGCATTTTCCTCCCCCAAAATTGACACATGCAGTTTTGGGGGACCCCCTCCATGCCTGTCACCCGTCCATGGATAACAGCAGTGTCGACCTATTCTTTATCAATCTTATGAACGTCGACTTTTGGCTTAGGCGTTAATGTGATGTCAGCGACGGCGGTGTATCCGGCGTTGTCGGTGATTGATAGTTTAATGTGAGACTCGTAGCCGGTTAGAGTATAACCGCTGATAACTCCGTCACTGCCGATGGAAATGCCTGGATAATCCTTAGTCTCACCATTAGCGGTGACCTGAAGATTGAAGCTAGCTGGATTTAGATTCTCGCTACCATAGCTAATGGCTGCGACGATTCTCTGACCACTGACGGAGAGAGAAACACTCGGCGAGCGGTAAGTACATGGATCACTTGCTTCACGATCGTATGGCTCTGGAACATGGTAGACATCGTTACCAGTCATAGGATCTGTGACCTTGGTGACTTCGACTTCAATCTTGTATTCTTCTGGCGTACATTCGGAAGCCAACATATGGTTGTAACGGTTGAAGGTGAGGGTCTCTTTTGCGATACCAGAATTCTTGTTGGTATTGAACCAGCTTGGCCAAATATCGGTCTTGCCATTCACGGTGAGAGTCTGGATGCCTTCCGGCTTTGCCGGCTGATCACCATAATGCCACTTGCCGTCTGGCTCGTAGACCTCCTTGTGGACACGCTCCATGTAGTCACCGGTTACAAAGCGCGCTACGTCGTGAGTATTAGATGATACACCAGAGCCGTCATGATTACCGTTCCAAACGAAAGTAGAAATCGCCGTAGAATAACTGGCCATCAATGAATCCTTGGTCTCTGAGGCATCGGTAGTAGTGGTGGTACCGGTCTTAGTAGCAGTCCAGACATCTGGAACTACGAAACCTTCATTGTTCCAGTAGCGTGCAGTGCGGTCGCTGAGAATACTACTAATCATGTACGCAACTTGTTCGTCGACCACCCTCTTCGCTTCGGAATCAGTCCAAGATTCTATGACTTCGCCTGAAGAGTTCTTAATTTCAAGTATATACGCGATATCTTTATAAGAGCCGCCGCGCGCCAGGGAGGCATAGGCATTAGCATGCTCCACCATACGGACTCCACAACCTGAACCAATGGCGATTGAGAGACCATAGTTGTCACGATTGGCACAGTAAGATACGTCGCCGAGAGCATGAGCAATTTCTAGTGAGTTATCTATACCGTTAATATAAAGGGCTTTAACTGCAGGAATATTCAATGAATTGCCTAAAGAGTAACGAATCGTGACGTTACCATTAAACGTACGCGAAGCATTGCGGAGCGCACATGTACCTGAGTAACCTGCACAATATATTTTGTCTATATTCTCATCTTTCAAAACTGACCCAGGTCCATAATTGATACCTTCACGCTGCATAAAGAGCGGCGTGTAGTCCAAAATCGGCTTAATCGAAGAACCTGGCTCAATAAGGGAATCAGTGGTGACATTTAATTCGCCGTAAGTAGGATTATTGAAATCGATTGAACCTACCATGGCTATGACTTGCGATGTCTCGACATCGAGCGACACTAATGCAATATTATCACTATCGTTCTTGTAGATTTGTCCGCCACCGACTACAGAAACGGAATTCTCGGCGATTTGCTGGGCACGATAATCAAGTGTTGTCTTAATCGTCCAACCACCTGCGCGCATAGTGGAAATACCGTATTTGCTTTCAAGCTGTTTTTTGACTTCAAGTACGAAATGTGGCGCAAGCATATCAGCATATTGACTAGCTTCTGGTCTAATGGTCTCGAGAATGGCCACCTCTTTAGCGGCGGCAGCTTCTTCGCTGGTAATGTACCCCATTGAGACCATATCATCAAGGACTTTATGCTGGCGCTCGATTAACATTTCGTGTCCATTGGCATTGTATGGATTGAGAACGGCCGGATTATTTGGAATAGCCGCCAGCAAGGCTGCTTCTGGCAAAGTCAGGTCTTTAGCGGATTTACCAAAGTAAGTTTTCGAAGCAGATTCTACGCCGTTACGGCGACCCCCGTAAGGAGACTGGTTGAGGTACATGGTGAGAATCTCGTCCTTGGAGTACATCTTCTCTAGCTCGATTGATAGGATTAGCTCCTTAATCTTACGCTGCAAGCCACCACGATCGGCGCTGGCGGCTTCATCGGAGAAGTAAACCTGCTTAATTAATTGTTGTGTCAATGTCGAACCACCCTGCACACCACGACCACCTAAAGTAGAAAGTGTGGCGCGAATTAAGGCTATAAAATCGACTCCGTGATGATTATAAAAATTCTTATCCTCAATCGCTACGGTAGCCTGGTACATGTATTCAGAGATATCATCACCGCTTACTACAAGACGATAATCCTCATTGCCAGTATCTTTCCATAATAGAACACCGTTGCGATCCAGATAAGTATTGACTGTCTCTGAAATTGACATTTCGTCGAGACGAATTTCTTCAAGATCCTTCTTATAATATAGGAAGAGGCCGCCAATAAATATAATCCCAATCAGAATACAGGCCGCAAAGAATTTCAATATAGCCTTCTGCCCACGCCAAGAAAACCACCATTTGAAAACTCGCTTTGGGTGAAGTCTGGCAAAGAAGCGCCTGATTGGCTCTTTCGGTAGCTTGGCCAATTCTTCAGCTCGACGGCGATCGCTAGCTTCTTTCCTAGCTCGATGCTTATAACTTAAACTAGAGTATAAACTTAAGTTTTTCTTCGCAGTTTTTTTGGATGCCTTTGCCTTTTTAGATTTATCATTTTTCTTCGGCAAAATCATCCCAGATGATTTCTTTTTCATAAAAACATTATAACACGATAAAGTTTAAAATCGCAACAATTAATAATGTATTAACTTAAGCATGCTCAACTACTTATGTATGCGTTTAATGCGGCGACGAATCTTATTTTGCAATAATTTACGCCGGTTGAGGATTAGACGGAAACCACCAATATATTCCTCAGTATAGCCACCAAGGCCGGATTTAAAATAAAGCAGGGGATTGTCAGCTGAAAAAATGCCTTTCATGCCATATAAATTTAGTCTAGTATAGCCACGACGGAGGCATTCTTCAATATTCCAGCCTTTGATGGCTGTGGAACCATTAAAGTGCTTGTTTTTCTCGACGGTGCCCGCAATAAATGCAACCATCTCATTAGGATGGAAAACGTCCACTTCACTCGATACCAATTCGCCATTATCTTTACGGCGAGCCTCCACAAATACAGCATTATCACCGAAACTATCCCATAGATCCTCGAAGTATTTCACTTGCCTAGTCTGCACGCCATTACGATTGTCACTGTCTCTTAAAGCGAGAATCCACTCCTTCAATTCCTTTTTGTCGGAAAGAACATGAACGTCTAGTTCGCGACGAGTCTTATGAAGCTTCTTGCGCGTGCTACTATTCATAGTAAGTTCGGCGGAACGAATATCCTTGATGTCGGCCAAATCTTTAATAAACATCCAGCGATTAGCTTTGTTCTCAATTTCCGTAGTGAACCCTTCGTGCGTGAAACCGTGTTTTTTAAAAGTTTCGAAGATTGAAGTGCGGTCAAACCGCTCTATATCGCTCCCGTCTTGATTTCGCGTACTAAGTACAATGGGCGGAAAAATTTCCAATTTGACAAATTGGTGCTCTTTGGCGAATTTCTTGACTTCGTCTAGGAAGAAGTCCAATAATGCCTGATTATCATAGTCCAGAATTGGCCCGATTTGAATCCAGGCTTCATTGTCATGCACTACTAGTAGAGCGGCGGCTAGTACCTTTGCTTTTTCTTTTACCCCAACTAAGTAAGTATCAAAGCCCATTTTCCGACGAAGCTCGGATCTCGCGACTGATTGGAAAAAATTTCCAACTGGATGTTGCTGCTCGAATTTGGTAAATTCATCTGGTTCTAGAATAGTGAATTTCATCGTGTCTCCTTACTGTAAGTCGCGCTGTTTGGCGTAATGAAGTTTGTTTATATATGCTTTACCAATAGTGGAAAGTGGGGCTATGTAGGTACCTACAAATTCCTCAATCTCGCCGTGAAACCCTTGCTTGAATTTGAACACTCCATTCTCGGGATCGGGATTAGTGCCCCAGAAGTTGTATTTCTGATAACCATTGGCATAGGCATATTTAATCATCGCCCATTGAATGAGATGTGGTCCACCCAATTTCTTATGTTCGCGACTAAAGCCACTGGAAAGATAGATTACTTCATTACCATAGAGAATAAAAAAGGCTGCAGCGATTGGCGTACCGTCGGGTAGCTCTGCTACGACGGCTGTAACATCCGAACCAAAGTGTTGTTTTAATTGCTCGAAAAATTTCTGATCCCTTGGCACGAAGCCATGAACTTTGCCGGATTCCGCCATCAACTTAAGCAAAATCGGATATTCATTAATGTCCAGCTCGCGCAGTTTCAGATTGTAGCGCTCAGTAGCGTATTTAATAGTGTACCGATGGTCGCGCCGGAAGCTGCGTAGCAGAGTGTGCTCGGATTCTTCCGGGAGCGATGGCTCCAGCACGGGTGTTCTATGTTCGATTGCTGACACCCGAGGAAGATTTGAAATTTTGGCAAAATCTAGGGCGTATGTCCACTTCACCTGCTCGTATTCACCTAGGCTCTTAAAACCGTGTTTTTTCAGAATGATGTCGAAATCCTTTGGCGCGACTGGCACTAATAAATTTGGTGAAATCTGCAAAGCGATGCCGCGCTTGGTTTTTAGAAATTTCTTACATTCATCCAAGAACAGGGTAAAGTTATCGACTTTAGCATAATCTGCGATTGGACCGCGACTGAACGAGAAAATTTTGTGTCCAAATCTTTCGTAAATAACGCTTGCAATACCAGCCACTAGGACTTCATTTTTTTTCACTAAACCAACCAAATATGATTCACGCCCGATGGCTTGATAGCGCTTGTACATATCTAGACTTTGCATGTAGTTTTTGCAGGGGCAAAGCTTAGTGAAGGTTTCGAATTCAGATTCGGTGATAATGCGAAATTGTTTTTCCATAGCTTGTTTCATTATAGCATAGAACTAAATGCCCATGCTATAATTGTACTATGCAAATCTCAGTCATTATTCCGGTATATAATGCCGCAAAATACTTACGGCGCTGCTTAGATTCGGTTATCAAATCGGTGGAGGAAATTAAAGCCGAAATTCTGGTGGTTAATAATAATTCGACGGATGATTCGCCGAGGATTATTAATTCTTATTACAAAAAATACCCACAGCTAGTACGGGCCTACAACTGCGCAAAATGGGGAGCTGCTGCCGTAAGGAATATGGGTGTAGAAAAAGCTAGCGGTAATTATATTTGGTTTGTGGATGCGGACGATGAAATATCGCCTGATGCGACTGTAAAGCTATTAAGAGTTGCAAAAGAAACTGGGGCCGATTTAATTATGATGGGGGCTACCAAAATATACCGAGATGGACATGCTCAATACTTGCGGGCCTTGGATGCGGATGATGAGAAATTCAAAGAACGCTTCGTTCGTTCTGGACTGGGTCCGTGGCAGGTCATGTTGAAACGTAAGTGGTATACTCAAAACGGTTTTACATTTAAGGAAGGTATTATTCATGAAGATATGGAGATGATGCCGGCACTAATACTCCACACCGACAAGTGTGCTTCTATCGACGAGCCATTATATAAGTATTATGAAACGCCCGGTTCGGTGTTACATAAGAAAGACTGGGACCCGCACTATCTAGATATTTTCCCGGCGCTAGAAGGGGTGTATGAGCGTTTTCAAAAAGCTGGCGCTATTAAAAAATATCATGATACTCTGGAGTGGTTTTTTGTCTGGAATCTACTGCTAGATTCCGCGAACGATTTTGCAAAGTCTCCAGAAGGGAAAATTGGGTTCGAACGCTCACGAAAGATGTTAAAGAAATATTTTCCGAACTGGCGCAAAAGTCCGATTATGAAAAATGCAAATCTTAGAACCAAAATTAAGGTTAGGCTAAATTATTATCATAAATAAGACTTTGTAAATGCGATGCTATTAACTTAAGTATGCCCAAAATGCTTGTTTTGCAAAAGCCGTGCTATAATTGGATTATATGCGAAAATTTAGGTTTAAATCTGTAGTTACACTAGCAAACATGAAGATGTCAGTGAGATCTGCTGCGATAGTTCTAGCGGCTTCGACTTTGATTTCTGCAATGCTAGGGCTGTTCCGTGATCGATTACTTAATTCATATTATTTAGGTACTTATCCAACAGGAATTGATGCTTATACGGCAGCTTTCACGATTCCGGATTTTATGTTCTTTATCCTGACTTCCGGCGCACTGGCAGTGTCATTTATTCCGGTTTTCAATCAAAGACTGGCAACAGGCAATAAAAAATCAGCATGGGAGATGTCTTCAAGCTTAATCAATTTACTGGCCCTGCTTACGCTTGTGGCTTCTATATTAATAATGATTTTTGCCGACCCTTTGATTCGGTACGTGGTATCGCCGGGACTAGATGAGTCGGGAATGGTACTCGCCATCAACATGACCCGCGTGATTGCGATTAACCCGTTCCTCTTCTCGATTGCGACCGTACTAACTTCGATGCAGCAGGCGGTGGGTCGGTTCATATTTTATGCTTTTGCGCCCGCCATATATAATATAGGCATTATTATTGGCATTACCTGTTTTACTGGTGGGATAAATCTATTCGGAGTGCAAATATTCGAAGGGGGGATCATGGGGGTGGCGCTTGGCGTGATTCTGGGAGCGATTATGCAGCTAATCGTATCACTGATTGGCCTATTTGGCCTGGGATTTGATTATGATTTCAAGATTTATTGGCGGAACCAAGGGTTTAGGACCATCCTAAGACTACTGCCACCACGATCTCTGGATCAGGGAATGGATTATGTCAACTCTCTTGTCAGTATGAACTTGTCGTCCCGGATGGGAGCCGGTGCCGTGCGTTCGTTCGATCAGGCTACCACACTGCATGCGGTACCGATTAGTTTGATTGGCGTGGCGATTTCTACGGCTTTCTTCCCGAAGCTTACGGAGGAACTGGGGACCGGAGATAAGACTAAATTTAATACGACTTTTAGGCAGGCGCTGAGAATGATTATTTGGATTGCGCTGCCGATATCTATCATTGCTTTCTTTGCGCGTGGATATGTCACGAGTTTCATTTCAAATATCGGTAACAATGATAGTAACGGAACGATCGCTTCGATTCTTGGTATGCTGTGTCTCGCGATTTTTGCGAAGTCTATCTTTCACATCGCCTCGCGCGGGTTCTATGCTTATCAGGATACGAGGACACCGTTTAGGGTTTCGATTATCGCAATCGGGGCCACGATTGGTCTCATGGTGTTATTTACCACGCTTGGGTTCGGGGTGGATGGCCTGGGTGTTGCGCAGTCAATTGGTGCAACACTGGAAATTATTATCTTGCTTTGGATTCTGCATAAACGCTCCAATAACACTCTGCTTGATAAAGCTTTCTGGCGCGGCTCTCTCAGGATGATGTTTGCCGCACTGATTACGGGATGTGTGGCTTTCTCGATGACAAAATTCTTCCCACTAATGATAACTGATAATTCTTTAGTGATTACAATCCCGAAGTTTTTGTTAATCTCGGCGGTCTCCCTAGCGGCATATTTGGTGGCGAGCTATTTTCTCGATCTTAAGGAAGCGAAACCGGTTTTTAGCTTTATCAAGAAAAAACTATTTAAGAATGTGAAATAGTGTTATAATTATAGATATGGAAATAAAACGCGAGGATATTTTGCATTTGGCTGAATTATCAGAGTTTTCTCTGAGCGATGCGGAAGTGGCATCGCTTGGCAAAGATTTGCAAGATATTATTAAATACATTTCACAGCTTGACGATTTGGATACTTCTGATGTGGAGCCGACTTATCAGGTCTTCGAGATGGAGAATGTTTGGAGAGATGACGAAATCGTGGAGCAGGATGCTACGCGAGAGGAACTACTAGCTCTCACGAAAAATGAAAAAGATAATCAAATAAAGGTACCAAAAGTATTATGAAGACCGCCAATAAAAAAGTTACCGCCGAGAGATTAGTGA
The DNA here is from genome assembly GCA_017510425.1 of Candidatus Saccharimonadota bacterium. Lineage (GTDB taxonomy): Bacteria > Patescibacteriota > Saccharimonadia > Saccharimonadales > Saccharimonadaceae > Nanosyncoccus. The sequence continues at coordinate 11,568 of JAFWNJ010000014.1, read as the reverse complement.
AGGATGCTTTGGAGAAGGCCAAGCATTTTGCGGACTATAATATATTTACGTTTTTAAATGAAGAGGGCGCACTGAAGAAGGCGCGTGAGATTGATGCGCGGATTGCTCGGGGTGAGAAGGTGGGGAGGTTAGCTGGGGTGCCGTATGCTTTGAAGGATAATTTCTTGTCTCCGGAGGGCGAGACGACAGCTTCAGCACACATCCTGGAAGGGTTCGTGTCGCCAGTAACTGCGACATCGGTGGCGAAGCTTGAGGCAGAGGGCGCCATCATGATTGGGCGTACCAACTTGGATGCGTTCGCACACGGTTCGTCGACAGAGAACTCCTACTATGGACCGACTTTAAATGCGTTTGACAAGGAGAGAGTGGCCGGTGGGTCATCGGGTGGTTCGGCTGTGGCAGTGGCGCTCGATATCGTGGAGTTTGCGACTGGCTCTGATACGGGAGGCTCCATCCGGCAGCCAGCATCATTTAATGGCGTGTACGGATTGAAGCCGACTTTCGGGTGCGTGTCGCGTTACGGGGTAGTGGCAATGGCTTCGTCGACGGATTGTATTGGGTTCTTTACGAAAACACCAGAAGATATGGATTTATTGATGTCGATTGCTTCGGGGCAAGATCCGAAGGACATGACGACGTTGCCGGATTATTATAATGAAGAGACGAGCGCAGAATCAGATAATTCTCGACACACTCCTTCGCGCCCGTCGTTACGGGGCTCAGTCGCTCCTACGCGCTCCCCGTTGGTCGCGCACGGTCTCGAATTGTCTGATTCCTGCGCTCGTATCGGCATTATAAAGGATTTTGACAATGAATCAGTTGATTCGGAGATTCGGGAAGCACTACGTCATAAATGCGAACTACTGAAGTCGAAGAGATGTGAAATTGTAGAGCTTGAAATGCCGGCGCTGAAATATGCGCTGGCGGCGTATTATATTATTGTACCGGCTGAGGTGGCTTCGAACTTATCCCGTTATGATGGGATTAGATATGGGTTCAGGTCTGAGAAGTCTAGTGATTTGAACTCGCTATATTTTAATACGCGTTCGGAAGGCTTCATGCCAGAGAACAAACGTCGGATTATGATTGGCAATTTCGTGCTATCTTCTGGATTTTACGATGCATACTTTCTGAAAGCCGCCAAGGCCAGAACCTTAATTGTGAAAGAATATGAAAAGGCGTTCTTAAAATGTGATTTTATCCTAATGCCAGTGTCGCCGAATCCAGCCTTCAAACTAGGTGAGAAGGTAAATGATCCAGTAGCGATGTATCTTGAAGATGTAATGAGTGTATCACTTAATCTTGCCGGTGTGCCGGGTCTGGCAATACCGGCTGGAAAGACAAAAAATGGTTTACCGATTGGTCTACAACTGGTGGGACCAAGGCGGAGTGATAAAAGTTTAATTGAGTTTAGCAAGGAGCTAATCTAATGGATGGTGGTGTAGTAACATTTATAATTGCAATCTTAATTGTGGCGGTGCTGGTATTCGTGGCGATTCTTTTGACTGGTAAGCACGGTCATCATTTTAATGTCGAGCAATACCAGGCGAGATTCTTAGAGATTGAGAATAGTCTGAAGCAAGATAATCCGGCGAGTTTTGTAACCTGCGTGATTAATTGCGACAAATTGCTCGATAAGGCTATGATTGAAATGGGGGCGCCAGGGAAGACGATGGGTGATAGGCTAAAGAAAATTGGCGGAAGGTTTACCAATTTAAATGCGGTGTGGCGAGCACACAAGCTTCGCAATGCGATTGCGCATGAGTCGGATTTGGAGCTAAGTTACAAGCAAGTATATAATGCGGTGCAGGTGTATAAACAGGCACTGAAAGATCTAGGAGCCATATGAAAAAATACGTACCAACGATTGGAATTGAATGCCACGTGCAGCTTTGTACGAAGACGAAGTTGTTTTCCGAAGTCGATAACGATGCTCGAGGGAAAGAACCAAATTCTTGTGTGTCGCCAGTAGATTATGCTCTGCCCGGGATGCTGCCGCGCCTAAATGGTGAGGCGATTCGGCTGGCCATACGAGCTGGACGAGCAATGAATTGTGAAATTAATGCGCATTCGAGATTTGACCGCAAGCATTATTTCTACCCGGATTCGCCGAAGGGTTATCAAATTACACAGTTTTACGAACCGATTATTGGGGCTGGATACGTGGAGCTACCATCTGGAACTAAGGTCCGGATTGAGCATGCACACCTGGAGGGTGATGCAGGGAAATTGACCCATTTTGATACTTATTCGTTGGTGGATTTGAATCGCGTGGATACACCTTTGATTGAGATTGTTTCATGCCCAGATATTCATTCAGCTAAGGATGCACACGATTATTGCAAAGAGCTATGGAGATTGATGTGTTTTGCCGGCGTGACTTATGGCGATTTATATAATGGCAATATGCGATTCGATATTAACACGTCGCTAGCGCCCGAAGGCTCTAAAAAACTCGGCACGAGGACAGAGGTGAAGAACCTGAATTCCTTCAGAAGTGTGGAGCGAGCGGTGGAATATGAGATTAAAAGACAAACTAAGGTGCTCGAGGCTGGTGAGAAGGTTAAACAGGAAACTCGGGGATGGAACGATGCCACGGGCGAGACCACAGGACAGAGGTCTAAGGAAGAGGCCAAGGATTATCGCTATATGCCGGAGCCGGATTTGCCGCCGATCAACTTGTCGGCCGAGTTTATTGAGACCGAATCGGCCAAATTGCCATTAATGCCGACCGATTATCGCAAGATGTTCAAAGGCGTGATTCCAAATGACACGCTCGAGGTGCTGCTTGACTATCCGCTGCTGATGGAGAAACTGGGGCAATTAGAGCAAGGTCCTTCGGGGGACGGGTCGCTCGCGCCCGTCGTTACGGGGCTCGCGCCCTCATCCTCGGTCGTAACCTCCGGAAGCCCCCGAAAAACCTTGCTCCTAATTGCCAACTTATTCACTTCTGTACTATTAGCCGAAGAGAAGTCTGCGGAATATCTTAATAACCTTCCCTCAACTAAAGATTTAGCAGAGCTCGCTGAGATGAACGGGAAGAAGGAATTGTCTTCAACGGCGACAAAGGAAGTGTTCTTGAGGCTGTTTGACCCACAAATGAAGGGAAGGGGAGCGAAGAATATCGCAAAAGAGTTAGGATTGATTCAGGAAAATGACCTTGGGGCATTGGAGAAGATTGTGGATGCGGTGCTTGCGAAACCGGAAACCGCAAAGGCGCAGGCTGATTTCAAAGCAGGGCAGGAAAAGGTGCTAGGATTCTTGGTAGGGCAGGTGATGAAGGAGTCACATGGCAAGGCAAACCCTTCGAGCGCGCAAGAGATTCTGCGGAAGAAACTGGCTTAGGCCACTAGGGTGGGGGTTACCAAACTAATGAATGAAGTATAGATAGAGTGGACAGCATGATGGATAACTCCTATCCTTTCGTATTAGTCCAGATGTGCGAGAGATATACTTTTGATAAATTCAGTGAGAAGTTTAAGAAAAAATGGGATTCTGGATTAATCTAACATGATGGAGATTATGCAAGCGACGGAATGGCGATTCTATCTAAAGAGCCCATCACGAAGAGCTCATCAATCATTTTGAAGTCGGCCCCTATTGCCGAGGATGGACGACCGGATTATCGTGTGTGCCTAGTGCAGATGGTCAGATTAGAATCTGGACCTTCGCTTGCGAACGTGCATTTTGCTTCTAATGGTAATGCATACTTGCAACTTCAGGAACTATTAGAATATGTTACGCCAGACGTGATTGTGGGGGATTATAATATTCACACTTGGAGTTTAAAGAAACATAGTGATATTTGGAATGCTAAGTATTCGGAATCTACTGATTATAAGGATTATATTTCTTTTCCGAGCGAGAATGCGACTTTTGACCATATGTTACTTGAGGCTGACTGGGAGTTTGAAGATATAAAGAACACCGATGGGTTGTCTGACCATTCGGCGATGGTTTTTACAGTCAAAAAAGTTAATTAGAAGGGAATTATCCGCGATTGGTATTCCTAGCATAATTTCATTCTTCATTCTCATGTGCATAACCATTATTATTTTTGTAGTCCCATGATTTATCAATTAGCATAGGAACGATAGTATTGTTTATAGGGGTGAATATCCTTAAGCTATATTTTTCCATAGATAGGGTTGTTTTTTATTCTGTGGTGTGTTTAGATATCTTGGGTTGGCTTCGGAGTTTAGTGATTATTTTAGTCAGTGACCATAAACTATTGAGTTTGTATAGTGCGAGTAATCATTAAACGATTGTTCCAGGCAATTAGATTACTGGAAAGGAGATGAAATGACCATACAGATTAATCTGCTATGCATCATCTTTCACAGACGCAAGAATCGCCGAAGCAAAAAATCTAACTAGTCAAGCTAGTTAGACTAAACCCAGAAGAGTTCCCTGGAAGGGCTCTTCTTATGAAGAATATTATACTATACTCTGGAATTAAACGCAAGATAACTAAGCTGAACGCTTCGGACAAGAAGATATTCTGGTTCACCATAAATCTATATGGTATCTTAAGCGGAAAAAATCAAAAGGGGAAGTGCAAGTCTTAAATGGTTTGTTCCGATTGAAACTTTATAAAGTTTGGCAAGGATTATAAAGTTTCGGCTAGGAGCCGAAGAGGCAGCGGACGGAATAACCGTTTTTGCGATTTTGATAATAATTGTTGGGGGAGCCATCTACGCTGAAACCACTATATCCAAGATAGAGATTGTAGGAAGTGTCAGAAGAATGTGACGTTGAAGACCAATAATACCCTGTGTCATAATAGAAATTTCCACTGTAGAATTCTCCTGAAATATAGCTATTGGATATTAGGAAATCTGGTGGAATCGCAGGTTCGTCCCAACTAATTAGTGTTCCTGTATCTCTCGACCATGGATACTCTTCCAAATCAATTCCGTATGCGGTAGCCAATACATATAAATCACCTCGCTTCCATTCATCATTAGAGTCGCCACCAGTAGATGGCAGTTTCCACCCCTTTGGACAAATGCTATATGATGCATCTGTATTATCGGCTTCAATTAACCTCCCTGAGCCCACTGTGGCAGTATCCCATGAATAGTAGGAATAACATGGAATGTGATTATTTCTACCACAGTCTTCTAGATTGCCTGAATTAAAAACATAAGCATAGTCATAAACGCTAAACTGAGTGCTATCGGTGAGGTTATTGTCATTTTCGTTTTTAATGGCGGAGGCGGGGAGGATTAATTTACCATCGGCGACAGTCCAGCCGTTAGTGGTAGGTAAGGTATAACTTGCTTCAAAATCGGTGTCGGTGCTAGAAAGGGCGGTGCCACCAGCAATGTTGAGGTTTTCTACCATCCAGCATTTACCGTCTTTTAGTTTAGCGACTTTGTAGACTTGGTTATCACGCGTATCAATGAGTTCTGCTATACTATCGGCTTCTAGGACATTAACGGTGCTACAGATGGTATTATCTACATCTTGCATTTTGTAGTAGCCATTTAGTTTTTGTTTGTTGGCATTCTTCATGGCGGTTTCTATGCTAATTGGTTTTACTGGTGCGGCAGCACTATGTGGATGGACCATGGTGTATTTGACTTGGCCCGTGTAAGTTCCAGCTGGTTGAGTAGGGGAGATGTAGACTTGGTAGGTGGTTTTGAGAGAAGCGCCTTCGGCGGAGGCGCCGATATCGGTGCCGGATTTCCGTTTAGCGACTAGAGTGTAATCGTCTGGGACTTCCTGGAAAGTAGTGTAGTCTGGATCGCCCTGTTCTCTATCGGTATCGTCAGTACTGCCTGCGATGATGATGGGATAGGTGGGGGTAGGGCTAGTGGTGGCGGTGAGTTTCATCGCCCAATTTGATGTATTACTGTTTGTGGCAGTGCCAGTGGTGATATCATAAGTAGAGCCTAGAGTAAAGTTAGTTAATACATTCTTGCCATCTTCATCATTGGTATAGCCGATAGCGTAGATAGCGAATCCTTCATTATCGTTACACATGGCCTTGATAGTAGTTTCACCAATGGCGGAATTAATGGTCCCGTTTGCGATATTGGCATTATGAGTATCCATACCGGTGCCACTTAAAGAACAAGACTCTGGAACGGTGATGCTGACTTCATCCACTACATCGTCGGCTGAAGCATAGCTAGAAGAAAGCAGCACACCAGAAATAATCGTAACCGCAAGTGGTATTCCGAGTATCAAAGCATTATTTATTTTCATATATGTATAAACCTTTCTGAATACATTTTAACATAACCATTATCATAATTCCACCCCTCCGCGCAGGAAAGTCAAGAAAATGCTTCAATTTTTTAAACTATTATGGTAGAATAGTGGAAAGTATGTCTTGTTTTTGAGCGTGGAGCTAAAAACGACGGAATTATAATTAATACAAAGGAGTGTATGGCTACTGGAATTAAGAGTCTGGCGGACCTTCGCAATATTGGTATTATTGCGCACATCGATGCCGGCAAAACAACAACTTCGGAAGCGATTCTATATCGTACCGGACTTAAACATAAGATCGACCTAGTCAAGGGCGGCACGGGTGGTGCTGAGACTGACTGGATGGAGCAGGAAAAGGAACGTGGTATTACGATTACTTCGGCTGCAGTGACGGTTTATTGGAAAAATCATCAGATTAATATTATCGATACCCCGGGGCATATCGACTTCACCGCCGAGGTGGAGCGTTCATTGCGTGTGCTTGATGGTGCCGTGGTGGTGTTCGACGGTAAGATGGGGGTCGAGGCGCAGTCCGAGACGGTGTGGCGCCAGGCGACCAAATACGGTATTCCACGCATTTGTTTTGTCAACAAAATTAACCAAATCGGTGGCGATTTCTACAAATCGCTCGATTCGATCCATAAGCGCCTTTCTAAAAATGCTGTGGCAATTCATTTACCGATTGGGTTCGAGAAGGATATCTGCGGCGTGGTCGACCTCGTCGACATGAAGGCCTACACCTATAAGGATTACACTGATCATGAGCTGACCGTGGGTGAGATTCCAGCCGACATGATGGAGAAGGCTAAGAATGCTCGCTCGATGCTAATCGAAGAAGCAGTCCAAGCCGATGAGGCCCTGATGGACAAATATTTCAACGAAGGTGAAGATTCGATTACGATTGATGAACTGAAGGCTGCCTTGCGTAAACGCGTACTGGACGGTGATTTCTTCCTAGTAACTGGTGGTGATGGCCGTGGCGTGATTGTGGAGAAGGTACTTGACCTGATGACCGATTATCTGCCTTCACCGCTTGACCGTGACCAAGGTCAGACTGTCGGTACAGATCCTAAGACTGGTGATCAGATTGTACGTAAGGCTGATGATTCGGAGCCTCTCACTGCGCTAGCATTTAAAATTGCGACAGACCCGTTTGTGGGTAAGTTAATCTTCATCCGTGTTTATGCTGGTGTACTGAAGGCTGGCGATACGGTACTCAACGCTTCGACTGGCGACAAAGAAAGAATCGGGCGCCTAGTTAGAATGTATGCGAACGAGAGGAACGATATTACTGAGATTAAGGCTGGCGATATCGCGGCGATTGTGGGTATGAAGAACTGTACCACCGGTACGACGATTTGTTCGCCGGCACATCCAATTTTGCTGGAATCTATCGACTTCCCAGATCCTCCGGTATCTATCGCAGTGGAACCAAAGACTAAGGCCGACCAAGAGAAAATGGGCCTCGGACTATCGAAACTAGCCGAGGAAGATCCAACCTTCCGTGTCCATACTGACGAGGAAACCGGCCAGACCATCATTTCTGGTATGGGCGAGCTACATCTGGAGATCATCATTGATCGTTTGAAGCGCGAGCATGGCGTGGAAGCCAATACTGGTGCACCGCAAGTAGCCTACCGTGAAACCATTCGTGGTACCGCTGAGGCTCAGGGTAAGCACATCAAGCAATCTGGTGGTCGTGGTCAGTATGGTGACGTATGGATTAAGTTTGAACCGAATGAACCAGGGAAGGGCTTCGAATTTATCGACCAGATTAAAGGTGGCGTGGTGCCTCAGGAATACCGCAAACCAGTACAGAAGGGCGTGGAAGACACTCTGGCTGGCGGCGTGATTGCTGGTTACCCAGTAGTAGACGTGAAAGCCACCCTCTATGATGGTTCTTATCACGACGTGGACTCGAGTGAACTTGCCTTTACCCTAGCAGGTGCACTAGCTACACGCGAAGGTATCAAGAAAGCTAACCCGGTACTACTCGAACCGGTGATGAAGATGGAAATTACCACTCCGGAAGATTTCATGGGTGACGTGATTGGCGATATCAACTCTCGCCGTGGTCGCATTGACGAGATGGAAGACCTAAATGGTGGCGCCAAGTTAATCAAGGCGTTCTGTCCGCTGGCTAACCTCTTCGGCTACACTGGAGACCTGCGTGGTATGACCCAGGGTCGCGCAGCAAGCTCGATGGAGCTCTACGCCTACGAGGAAGTACCACCAAACGTAGCAGCTGAGATTATTGAGAAGCGAAACTCTAAATAATCTAATAATACAAAATATCCATCAGTTGTGCTGATGGATATTTTTGGTCAATAGTATTATCCTGTCCGTTTGGTTTTAGCGTAGGATACGTCGCCTGCGGATTACCCTGGCGCTAGCAAATCCTACAATCAGGATACTTGCGGCTGCCACCGATAAGACTATCGGGCTACCCTGCTCTGTGCCGCCCTGGACCTTCTTGGTAATGAAACCAGTGTCTGGGATTTCAGGAGGAATTACTGAGATAGTCTGATCTTCGTTGTCTAAATCATCGTGGACAAGAATTGCTTCGTCGTCATAGAATACTGCCGCCACTATTACTAGTTTATGTTCTTCAAGTCCAGTCGCATCGAAGGTGTAGTCAATCACTACTTCGCCACAATCCGTTTCTGGAGTGATTTCAGTCTCAAATATCATAGGGTCACCTTCGTCGTCAAAGAGAATTGACTCGCCTGTCTCCTGGTCAACAATCATACTAGCTATGACATAATCACGATTGGCTCGGAGACAGTAGCTAACCGTATCACTAATAGCTGCATCCTTGTTAGCGATGATGGTTTTATCACCGTCCGCCTTATCAATTGCGACGGTTTTGATACTAAGCACTTCTATTAATTGATCTTCGTCATCAATGTCTTCATGAGAAACGATTTCTGTATCACCATAATAAACAGTCTCAAATACTACTATGTCGGTGCCACCAAGTCCAGATGCATCAAAGGTGAATTCCATTTCGGCTCTGCCACAATTCTGCTCTGGCCTTAATTCTATAGTGGTTTCAACTTTTTCACCGTCTATTAATAATGGTTCGCCAGTACTCTTGTCCATCAAGACACCGTATAGCTCATAGACGGTCGTCGCATCCTGTGGCAAGGCTTTCAAACAGTAATCTACATAATCAACGATGGTGACTTCCCCTGAATCATTGATATATTTATCGTCATCAGCTGCATCCACTGCGGTGGTGCCTAGACTCACTACGTCAATAGTCTGGCCGCCATCATTAATGTCGGCGTGTTCAATAATTAGATTATTTCCTTCATAGACCCGTTCAAATACTACAACCTCTTCACCAGCATACTCTCTTGCATCAAACCCGAAGGTCATAGTAGTCGTACCACAGGCGGTTGTAGGAGTAATAGTGACTGAACCTTCAACAATGCTACCGCCAATCATACTAGGCGAGCTATTGTCTTTTTCCATCAATACGCCTCTGATTGTATAGGTTTTGCCTGCTTTTAAGCAGTAGGAGACTGTATCTTTGATGACGGCGTTTGAAATGGCATCAACATATTTATCATTGTCGGCATTATCTACCGCTGTAGTACCAAGACTGATAACCGTGACAGTTTGGTCAGGATCATTTAGCTCTTCGTGGCTCACTAGAGTATCCGTGCCATCGGTGAGATATTCAAACACTACAAGATCCACGCCACCAAGCTGCCTTGTATCTACAGTGTAAGTTACTGTGCTAGTGCCACACCCGTTAGAGCCCGTTCTGACATCAATTGGTGATGACAGATTAGTGATTGCAGTTCCGGTGTTTTTATTCATCACCTTGCCTTGAATTCGGTAACTTGAGTTAGCATCTCCACAGTAAGTAACATTGTCTTTAATGATTACTGCGCTCCCTACCTCGATATATTTATCTGTCGTATTGGTGCCGGAGCCGTCGTAAGCTTGAGTAGAAATGCTGTATTCAACAATGTGATCATTTTCCACTCTTACCTGTGTCGTACCATTAGCAGTTACTGTCACGTTCTGTGGCGAAGCAGTTAATTCGTATTCACTATTAGTCTCGGTCTCTACTAGAATGTAATTACCCGGAACTAGGTCGGTAATCGTGATTTGACCATTAGCATTAGTTACGAGTTCGACTGCCTGACCATCTGGCGAATTGAAGCGTAGGCGAGCAGCGCTATTATCGCTAGCGTTTGGATTCCAAGTGCCGGATACAAAATCATCATATTCTTCTAGATAAATCCAGCTTCCAGTATTATTATATAGTGCGAATTTGATACCGCTTACGTCCCGACCGCTGACTAAACAATTAGGGCTGGTAGTGTCAGAGTCACATTTTTGAATTTGAATATTACCATGCGCCTGTTCAGGAACTTCAATCCAAGCCACGTCTTGATGTCGGTATCCGTCTGCCCCAGAGTTGGCTCCGCCATCAATATAGTATAGGCTAGCTTGGCTCGCTAAGCGCCAAACAATCGCATTGCTTGAAATGTAATTTTGAAGCTGCGCGATTGCGCCTTCCGCGTATGCGATTTCGGAAGCGGAGAGCCCCCAGTTCGAACCACCATATGTGGTATTGTAAAAATCTGTACCATAAATATTAACATTGATTGGCGTCATCATGCTAATAATTGCATGAGTCCATGCATACCTATCATTGTCATTAGCGACAAGTGGAGTATTGAATAAGCTAGCCCTTGCAGCGCGTGTATAATAATTATCCACTTCGTTTATATACATAATTAACTTGATGGCGTTTTGATAATTGCCATACATTCCGTCAATTACTGTATACTGACCAGCTACTGGCCGCACATGCGGCTGAAGACAGTATCCTCTGTAGGTTGTAGAACCAGCACCGACATAGAAAATTGGTGTGTATGAACCAGCTGTCGGTCCAGTATTGGTTGGCCCAGTACCATAATATATTAAGTAATTTGGGTCAAAACTCATTGTAGCTGTGCTTCCCAATGCTGATGAGGCACTTGTCTCCTGTTCGGCCTGACGAGCAACGAGGGTTCCTGCCAATGCCACTACCGCAGCGACAATTATTCCTACGGCAGAGAATCTAAACAACTTTTTTCCGTATGATAGTCTGAACATTTTGTTTTCCTTTTTGTTTTTATTTAAAAATGATAATGACCTTTATGTCATCTATTATATGCATAAAAACTTTAATTGTCAATAGGTTTTACTTAGATTCTAACTTAAAAGCCAAGACTTTTCACAAAAAAGAGACATAACCCGTATCATCCTGTAAAATGGTATTTGAATTACAAACCAATAAACAGGAGGTGAGCTATGTCTCATAAACATTTTACACTATTAGAGAGA
>JAFWNJ010000013.1 GCA_017510425.1 Candidatus Saccharimonadota bacterium | reverse complement strand
TATATATATTATAATTATTATTATCATAAGTATTAAGAACAAAAGAAAGGATAGGAACCAAACGTATGTTGTAACGTCAAGATGAGAAAACCTCTTGACAAATGTCGCTACATACGGGGGGGTGGTTCACAATAGTTTTTGGGTAGTTTGGTTTAAACAAAGTCTTAGGAATTGAAGTTTCCGATAAGTGGCTTTATGCGGTGGGGAGAGGGAAGGTGGTGGCGAGAGCGATGACTTCTTGATGTAGTTTGTCGAATTCTTTCTGGTGGTCAGCTAGTTTTTCTTCAGTCCCGGCCTCCTTGCAGATTTTAGCGACTTCTTCCATCCATTCGGCGATTTTGGCCATTTCCTTAACACCGAGGCCCCGGGTGGTGATGGCGGGAGTACCGAGACGAACGCCATTCGGGCGGAAGGCACCACCGGTATCACCAGGAAGAGCATTAGCGTTCAAAGTCAAGCCAATTAAATCTAGAGCCTTTTCATAGAGTTTGCCATTAATACCATAGCTTTTCATGACATCGATTAAGATGAGATGGTTTTCGGTGCCATCGGCCTGGAGGACGAAGCCGCGCTTTTTTAATTCTTCAGCTAGAGCTTTAGCGTTCTTGACGATGTTCTTGGCGTAAGTTTTAAAGCTAGGCTTCAGCGCTTCGCCGAAGGCAACGGCTTTCGCGGCGATAACGTGTTCGAGCGGGCCGCCTTGAGTGCCAGGGAAGACAGCTTTGTCGACTAAAGTCGGGATGATATCGAGAGATTTATGCTCGATTTTCTTCAAGGGGCTGCCGACTTTACCTTTAGTTAAGATGAGGCCGCCACGTGGGCCGCGAAGGGTCTTATGTGTAGTGGTGGTCATAACATTGAAGCCGAAGTCTAAGGGATTTGGATGGATGCCGGCAGCGATGAGGCCGGCGACATGAGCCATGTCGGCCATGAGGAGAATCTCGTGACCCCATTTGGCGGCGGCTTTCTCACGGATGGCTGCGACACGCTCGAAGTCTGGAACTAGAGGAAAGGCGGAATAGCCGACGAGGATCAGCTTAACATCATTTTCCATAGCAAGTGATTCCATCTCGTCATAATCAAGGTCGCCAGACTTATCCGTGCCATAAGGGATAAAATTGTAAATCTTGGCACTACGAGTAACTGGGGAACCGTGAGTCAAATGTCCTCCGTGACCGAGATTCATGGCTAAAATATTGTCTCCAGGTTCACACCAGGCGAAATAAACCGCTTCATTGGCGTTGGCGCCGGAATGGGGCTGAACGTTGGCATGGTCGGCTTTAAAAAGCTTACAAGCGCGTTCAATGGCGAGTCTCTCAATGCGATCGACATTGATTTGGCCGCCATAATAACGGTAATTAGGTAATACCTTGTCGGCAATTTCAGCTTCGCTCCAATTCGGAATTCCCTCGAAGCTTGGATAGCCTTCGGAATATTTGTTGGTTAAAACTGAGCCCATGGCTTTCAGAACGGCTTTTGAGACATAATTCTCGCTTGGAATTAGCTCCAAACCTTCGCTCTGACGAATCTCTTCTTTCTTAATTAAATCAAATACTAAATCTTTCATTATTTCTCCTTAATAGTTATAAATCAAATTTTATTCGCTGTTTCGGAATCTGAACGGGTCCTGCCGGACCTTCTCCTCCCCCACTTCGCAAAAGGCTCAGCGGGGGACCCCCTCCAGGTCCGTCACCCGTTCATGCTTTGCTATACTTAATAATGGAATATTCTAAACCATTTTCGGTACCTTTCCTGATTAGGGTTTGTGAATAAGAGGATTTGTCGAAAGAAGGGAAGAAGACGTCGGCATCTGGGTCGGAGGCATCGACTTCGGTAAGATAGAGGTGCTTCGCGTAGGGTAGAAACGTTTGATAAATAGTGCCGCCACCGATAATATAAATCTCTTCTTCAGTGTCTATATTATCCTTGATGAATTGGTCAACATCGTTTACGATAAGATCTGGGCCATTGAAGCTGTGCCTCGAGATGACGATATTTTCGCGCCCGCTTAGCTTGCCGGGTAGGCTATCCCAAGTTTTACGGCCCATGACGACTTTATGACCAGAGGTTTGCTCACGGAAATGCTTCATGTCGTCTTTGATATGAAAAACTAGGCGGTTGGCTTTGCCGAGTTCGTTGTTCTTACCGATTGCAGCAATGATGCTAAACATTTTTACTCCGTGACCGGCATGCTGATAGTGCCGAGATGTTCATAATTTTCCAATTTGATGTCTTTAAGTTTGCGGGAGTTGTCGAAATCGTAGAAATTCGTAATGTCAGGATTCAGCCACAGGGTAGGGGCTTTCGGTAATGTTTTGTCCGAAATGGCCTTCTCGTAGCGTGCAATCTGCTCCTTAATGCCATCGATTTGGTTCTCGTAGATGTGGGCATCGTTAGTCATGAAGGTAAACTGACCAGGCTTTGCGCCGATAGTGCGGGCGATTAGGTAGCAAAGTGTGGCATATTGGACGACATTGAAGGGAAGACCAAGCGGGACATCGGTCGAGCGGGAGGTGACGAGTAGATTAAGTTTGCCGTCGATGAGGTTCCACTGCGAATTCCAGACACAGGAAGGAAGAGCTGCGGTCTCGAGCCATTCGTTCTGCCAGAGGGAAATAACCATGCGGCGATTGCCGGGGTTTTCCTTCAGGGTCTCAATCAGGTTCTCAATTAGATGATATCGATTCACGATCCAGCCGTAGGCGGTGCCGATGGTGTGGGCAAAATCTTCCTTCGGTTCGTTCGGGTGTTTCGTGGCGTAAATTTGGTTGAGATTGCGGCCTTGGTATTCGCCAGATTCGGAGACCTCCCATTCGTTCCAAATCTTAACGCCGCGCTCTTGTAGCCAGCGAACGTCGTTGGATGCAACTTGATAAATCCAGAGGATTTCGAGGATGGCGGATTTGAAGGCCACCTTCTTGCTGACTAGGATGGGGAATTCTTCTTCGAGGTCAAACTGGAGGACTTGATGAGGGAGCCGAATGGTGCGGGCGGAAGAATTGGCTTGGGCGGTATGGTCGGGAATCGCACTAGCTACGGAAGACTTCCGGGGGTCGACTTTTTTATAGTTTGTAATCGACTCGCCGTTTTTAAGTATACGACGGCATAGGTCGATGTATTGATCGTCAAATTTGCTCATTATAACCTCCTTTTTTACGATTATAGCATAAAAAAGCCTCACTTTCTAGAATCCTAGATTGTGAGGCTATAGATAGGGGGAGGTTGATGGTTAGATCAGGTAGTCATCGGCACGCCAATCATACCATTTTCCGTTAATTTCCAGGGTCATCATGACGATTAATGCTGTCATGTAACCAGTTTCGTCACAGTTGACGGATTTCGTCAGCTTGAAAAAATTCACTGTCCACATTTCGCTGGCACGGCATTTGCCGTCAGTCTTGTCATCGCAGATTGCCATGGCTTTTTTGTCATTGTCCGAGGCGTGCTCGTAATTAAGTGACATCCGAGCAGGGGCGCCAATTTTGTCCTCATATAATGTCCTCAGAATGGCAGAGGCTTTATCTGCGGTGTAGATTAAGCGACCATCTCTTGACGACTTCTGCTGCATTTCTTTAAGAAGGCGGTAGACTTTCTTCTCGAAGTTCTTGTTCGTGCCATGTTTCCTTAATTCCATCCAATATTCTTGTTCCTGCTTGCTAAGCTCGATGTCATTACGAGTGCCGTCGTCAGGAATGTCGCCGATTACATTTTCGGGCAAATCGTGACGAAGTACTGCCTCCAGGATTTCGTCTTTAGTGTAAAAAACCCTGGTGGTTCGGAAATTTGGCTTGCGAGTGCGCTCTAAGGCTCTGGATGCGATACGCGAAACCAAAAGTGCGTGAGCGGCGACGGATTCAGGTGCGACACGAAATGCGGTTTTGTTGTATGAGTTACTATTAAACGAACGTGATACTGTGCCAGAAGTAATGAATGCTGTGATGTACTGGAGATCATCCATGATGGTGTCAGGACTTAATATGTCAAGATCCCAGCTGTGAGCCGAAAGCGCTTCCTCGTGTTCCATCACTTTCCTGAACACAATTTTTTTTTCACTGTCGGTCATATTGCAACCTCCTTAATGTGCTCCCCCTTGGGTAGACTGTATCATAATTTGACTATTCTTGCAAAGTATGATATAATATGAATATATAGTGGTCATGAAGTTAAAATGAAGTGTTTTAGGCGATTATTTAGTTTTGTTTTACCCCTTTTGGCTTTGGGGTTGATTTTGATTTCGGATTCTTCTAGCAGATTTGTTGATGCCAAAAGAGTGTCGGGTTTTTCTGAGATTGAATCGATAAGAATGGGGCCATCGGCGCTGGACGAGATGGAGATTTCGTCATCTTATTTTGTCGGTTCTGCTCGGTATTATGGTGGTCGTAGCGTGAATTACTACGCCAGCCCTAGTGATGGCTACGGAGGTGGTTATAGCAATGCGATTAGTATTGCTGGGCGTTATCTTCCGGTGGTTGATGTTGCTAGTACTCTAGAGGATTCTTATAATCATGTAAATAGGGTCGGTGAGTCGTTTTATTATGGTCACAATACTGGGGCAGTGTTTGGTGGAATTGTGTATCTCGGGGTGGGTGATGTGTTCTCGATTGATTATGGTGGAGTGAGACGAAACTTTCGGATTAGTAAGACGATGATTTTTGAGAAGAATGTCGAAAAAGGGCTTTTGCAGCTTGGCGGCTATGGCAATTACATGAAAAGTGTCACTCTGGCAAAATATGATGGTGTACAGTATAGTGTTGCTTTGATGACTTGCTACGGTGAGTCGTATGGAAATGGCGATGCCTCGCACCGGTTTGTGATTTTTGCGAATGAGTACTAAATGAAAAACCGCCCCTCACCCCGAGATGGGGGTTGGAGCGGTCGGCAGATGTGCGATTATCTCATGCGGATTATTTTTATATATCTTTTCCGCACGAACTTCATATAGGAGTTCCAATCTTCTTCATCGCCAAGCAACAGCTTGAGCAACTCAGGATATCTGAACTTTATTTTTTTACATTCGCACTCTTGAGCATGCGCGACGAGTATCCTTAGAAGGTCTTCGATGTTTCCACTTCGAAGCTTAATGACGTCATCATCATATTTTTTTCCAAAGAACTCCTCGGCATCCACTTCTCCGTCTCTTCCAAAGATGGAGACGGCTTCATTCTGCCACTCAACATCAATATTAGCGTTCCCCATTCTATCACCTCCTTTGGGGTCGGTTTTATGAGTTGTGTTAATTATTTTACCACTATTTTTAATTTTGTCAACTATTTATGAATACTTTTTTGATTATGTAAAAATATAGAAAATACTCAACCAAATGGTTGAGTATTTTCTATGGTGGAGTGTAGGAGGCGGTGGATTTGCTAGCGCAAATCCACAACGCGGGGTGTCGTCTCGAAAAATCCCAAATAAATTTGGGATTTTTACTCGACTCCTACCGCGTGCGAACTCCTACGGAGTTCGCGCCTCCCAGCATTCGTCAGAAAATAAATAAAGAGCACAAGGCTCTTTCTTTATTTTCTGGTGGAGTGTAGGAGGCTCGAACTCCTCACCTCTTCCATGCCATGGAAGCGCTCTACCAAATGAGCTAACACCCCAGATTGTGAATTATTGTTTGTCGGAGAATATCCCGACGGCTTTATTTTATCATAATGTATGGTAAAATGAAAGTATGAAAACTATTTTGACAGGTATTAGAGCAAATTCGGAGCTCACGCTGGGCAATTATTTGGGTGCGCTGCTTCCTATGGTTAGGTTGGCTAATCAGCACTCGAACGAGATGAATGTGAACATTTTTGTGCCAGATTTACATTCAATCATTGCCGATGTGGATGGAAATTTGCAAAAAAATATCATCCGTACGATTAAATATTACATAGCGGCGGGGCTGGAATTAAACGATAACGTGCATATTTATCGTCAATCTTACGTGCCAGCACATTCGGAGCTGTGTTGGATACTGAATTGTGTCGCAACGATGGGTGAGGCTTCGAGGATGACACAATATAAGGAGAAGTCTGAGGGGCGGGAATCGTGTAATGTGGGGATTTTTGATTATCCGATTTTGATGGCGGCGGACATTTTGCTTTATTCGGCGGAGTACGTGCCGATTGGCGAGGACCAGTTCCAGCACATTGAACTAGCTCGGAACCTCGCTATGCGTTTCAATCATCGTTTCCAGAGTGAGATATTTACGGTTCCGGTTAAGACTTCTGAGCAGGTTGAGTTCATGGGGCTTTCGGACGGCATTAGGATTCGGGATCTGCTAAATCCGGAGAAGAAGATGTCGAAATCCACGGCTTCAGAGAACTCTAAGATTATGTTTGATGACGAGCCGGCAAAGGCCGCGAAGAAGATTATGTCGGCGACGACCGATTCTCTCGGGAAAATTAAGTTTGATATGTTTAATCAGCCAGGGATTTCGAATTTGCTGTTAATTGATGCTTTGGTGATGGATTCGCCGCTTCAGGATGTGGTTTCGACATGGGCTGGTGAGACGAAATATGGCGACTTGAAGCAGAAAGTCGCGAACGATGTATCGAATATGTTGGCTGAGTTCCAATCGAGACTATCAGGTATTACAGATCAGCAGGTGCTCGAATTGTTTGAGAAGGGTGAATCATATGCTAATAATGTTGCAAATGCAAAATTATTTGAGGCTCAGAAGGCGTTTGGGTTGAGATAATAATAAACCCCCGATTCTTTTTGCAGATAATTCTCGCGAATCGGGGGTTGGATTAATTGAGGGGGGTGATTTTTTCACATTTCTTCTATTTTGAAAAGTTTGTCGCCAAACTTCCAGTAGTCTATCAGGGCTCTTCTGGTCCAGTTTGCTGAATACGCTGAGTTGCCCATGATCGTGTCGGCTAGCTGATAGCTCTTTTCGATAATGTTTCCCGTTAGGATGGTTCCAAATAACATTTTTTTCTGCATTAACCTGGCCCAATTTTCTGCAAACATTATGAAATTCGGGTTTTTCTCGCGTAATTCTTCAAACTCAATGCGTGATTCCTCGTTTCTGAACTCCATCTCGGGCGCTTTTGCTAACTCCCTCCTGAAGTCTTTTACTGTGTAGCCGTAATTCTTATACAGCTTGTATTTTTTCTTGATGATCATCCCCTCCTTAAAGTGCTATTTCCCCTCAATTAATATATATTTAATAACCTTTTTGTGTTTATTTGTCAAGTTTTGGTAGGTTTGTAAAAACCATGACGATTCTGGGGCTGAAAATGATTGCAATATGATACTGATATAGTATAATTAATTTATGATTATAACAGGGAAGAAATTTAGCAAGCCAGAGATGTCGCGTGTGATAAACGGCGATGTTGTCCTTGGGGCGGAAGATGAGCCGATTGAGAAGGTCAGGCTGGATGTTTTAATGGGTGAAATATACAAGAGTTATAATCGGTCGACTTTGCAGAAGTTTATCAAAAGTGGATTTGTAACCGTGGATGGTAAACTTGTGACGAAGCCAAATTCTCGGTTCGAGAGGACGGTGAAGCTTGATTTAAAGGTGCCGAAGGTGATGAAAAATTCGGATGTCAAATTGGAAATTATTTATGAGGATGATGATGTGGTGGTGGTTAATAAGCCCTCTGGACTACTGAGCGAAGGGAAGGGGGAGTATTGTCCAGAGAAGACTTTGGCAGATTATGGCTTCGTGGCTCACAGGCTTGATAGGGACACTTCGGGTGTGATGGTGATAGCAAAAAGCGAAGAGGCTCAGAAGTATTTGAAAAAACAGTTTCAGAAGCGGTCTGTGCACAAGACGTATTATGCAGTGGTCCATGGTCGGCCGAAATATGATCAAGCCAAGATTGAGCTGCCTTTGATTCGAGATTTGAAGCGCCCAACTACTTTCCGGGTGGATGCGAATGGGAAGGAATCCGTGACATTTTATAGGGTTTTGAAGACAAATGATGATTATTCTTTACTGGAACTTAAGCCAATTACGGGGCGTACACACCAGCTTCGGGTTCATATGAAATATTTGGGTCACCCGATCGTGGGCGATGTGGTTTACGGTGAAAAGGATGATGCTGACAGGCTAATGCTCCATGCGGGCGAGCTTGAGATTAATCTGCTTAGCGGCGAGCGTAAGACTTTTCGGGTTCCTAGGCCGAAGGAATTTGATGCGATGGTTCGGTCGAATGGCGCTCGGCAGGATGGATAACGAATCCGGGTAAGCTATGTTTTTCGATGAAGTTAGTGAAATACCAGCAATTGCGAAGAAATGTGGCACTTCGATCTTTGTGATTCCGGATAATGCTGATTTTTGCATTAAAAACGCGATTGTTTTGTCGCCAGAACAGAAGTCGGTTATTTCAATTGACCAGGTGAGGGAGATTTTCCATATTATTAATAATCGGCAGTTTGATGATCAATACATTATAATTCGTCCGGCGGATAAGATGAGCGATGCGGCCTACAATGCGATTCTGAAATCTTTGGAAGAGCCGATTGATAAGGTGCATTTTGTATTAGTTACGGAAAATATCAGTAAAATATTACCTACGGTACTCAGTCGCGCTTCAATTTATATTTTGAGGAATAAAGATTGTTTATCTAGTGAAATACGTGTTGATGATAAAGTGAAGGACTTAGCTAAAAGATTACTGGTGGCGAAACCAGCTGAGCTGGTTGCAATTATTGATGATGTTGCGCGTAAGAAAGACGGAGTGAGGGAATATTCACTCTCGATTGTTGGTACTTCGATTGAAATGCTATATAAGAGTTATTTTCTCACTTCTAAGGCTGTGTTTTTGGCTAAATTACCTAAATTTCTGGCTGCATACGAAGGTATTAGTCGTAATGGTCATGTTAAGTTGCAATTACTAGCTAATCTGTGTTAAAATATACTTATGATTGCGCTTTTTGCTATTCTATTATTTATAGTGTTTTTAGTTTTTTTCTTTCCTTTACGACCCAAGAAGAAGGTAGATAAAGAGAAATCGCCGAAATACGACAATCAGATGAAGAAGCTTTGGCAGATTGCTCAGACTTCAATGAAGGAACGCAAACCGTTTCGGGCGGAGAAAGCACTACTTACTATCCTGAAGTTCGACGAGAAGAATGCTGCGGCATACAATAGGTTGGGCATTCTTTATGCTAAGAGTCAGAAGTACGATGAAGCGGTGGAGTGTTTCGAGATTGCTCAATCTTTGGATAATAATCCTGCCTCGATTCACAATGTGGGCTTGATTTACTTGGAGACTGGTGCATACGAGAAAGCGGCGATGGCCTTCAATCAGGCGATTGCGCTTGAGGGGGACGTTCCTTCTCGGTATATCGCCCTTGCTAAAGCCGAAGAAAAGCTAGGGCGTTTTAAAAAGGCGGTCGATGCACTAGAGAGTGCCTACGAACTTGATCCGAAAGTATCTGTGCTTCGCGATATCTTAGCTATTTATGAAGAAAATGGTAATACTGAGGCAGCGACTGCGACTTCGGCACGGATTGAGGCTCAGATAGCGAAGGATAATATTGCTAAGCGACGTCATTCCATAGCTAAATTGCGGAAGAAGCCGGTATCGGAATCTGCGCCTTCGGGTTCAAAATCTCCTAGGACTAATAATGCTTCGGTATCTGATGATAAGAGTGTGAGCAAAAGAACTCTTTCAATTAAATCTCGTATTTCTAGGACCCATACTGGCCGTAAACATATTTAGTCCTTGAGTTATGTTTTGCTTGATTTTTATCGGGTGTTTGGTATAATAATAGCATTGCTGGAATCGTCTAGTGGCAATGACAAGAGACTGTAAATCTCTCGCGCTTCGCGCTTCGTAGGTTCGAGTCCTACTTCCAGCACCATTTTTGTGCAAAAATGCTCAAAAAGCAGGACTCGGTTGTCGCATAAAGCTCCAAGCGAGTCCTACTTCCAGCACCATTTATTTGAGATTAAAAGCCGGCATCTCGGCATTTTTTCTTGCTCGCTCGATCAATAATCGCACTTCGCAAGAAGAAAATACCAATCTGCCGGCTTTTAATCTCAAATAAAACTGGGTCTGTTATTGAGGCTCCAAGCGAGTCTTATTCCATATGTTCTAGATGACCATTTTCGTTAACTTGGTAGGCTTCGTTTTGGTACCACCAACTATCATCGTCCTCGTCATCATAATACTCGTAGTTGTCGTCATGATTACTTAATTCGGAACCGCTTCTCACAATTTTTATTTCGATTGGATTTAGTTTTAATTTATCGCAATTCTCTTGGATGAACTTAAGATATGTTTTTTTATCGTCTATGTCATCAACGAATGGATTATACCAATTCGGAAAGCCGAATCTTTTAATGAAATAGGGAGCATAGACGATTAATAACTTAGGATCTAATTGATATAAATAATATGGACTAATGTCTAGGCAAAAATATGCAGAGTGCATTTCTCCTTTCCTATCTTTCCAGACTTTGTCCATTACATCGTTAGTGAAAAAGGGAATATCATATTTAATTGGTGTATCGTATTGTTTTATAAATTCAGCATATTTTTCTTCAAGTTTTGTGTCTTTAAGTCTTTTTTGCTGAGCTTTGATGACCTTTAGGAAGGGATCTCGTTTGGTCTTGGCTTGACATTCTTCCGCTGATTCGTAGACTGGTATGGCAGGCCCTTCTTCTTTATCTTCGTAGTATTCTTCTTTTTCTTCTTGATCATCAAATTCATCTTCGCCATAAGTTGCATATAATTCCTCTAGATAAATGCTAGGGTCTTCTGGATTCCAATCGTTTTGGATGTGTTCGTAGTCGTTTTCATCAGGGTCGTACATCTTGGCTCCCTTTAGAAGAAGATTTCGTCTTCGTCTGATGAATCTGGTATTTCTGAATATGAAACATTGATTTTTTCAAACGTATTATCTTCGGGCTCTTCATCTTCGCTACTTGAATTCTCGAAAGGATCTACGTATTCCACGTCCATATTATCGTCAATTAATACTCTCAGATCGCCCTCTAGATACTTCGCGGTTTCTTTCGGGAAGTTGAATGTGAATTCGAGAACTGGTTTACCTTCATCGTAGCGGAGTTTCTTGACGGCATAGTTTCTTACCCTAGCCCAGGCTTCGATACGAGCTTTAGCTAGGGCGGCTTTTTCTAGTGAATCAAAACTATTACCCATGACAATGCGACGATTCTGGGCTTCAGTGTCTTCGGTCTCTGGTCTAAGTCCCCAGATACGTCCTCCGGAGGTAATATAAAACCTTGATAGTGATTTTATTGACTCTGTACTCATATAATATATATTATACACTAAGTTCTAATGCTTGTCAAGCAGGCAATTTTACGATTTTAAGCGCATATTGCAATAAGTGTGTTATAATTACGTTACGCATTTCTTAAAAACGCCGCGATAGCTCAGTTGGTAGAGCGCATCCATGGTAATACCGTGGTCTGGCCTCTGTGAGCTAAAGCGACTAAAAAGTTCGTACATTAAGTCATAAGCGCGATAAAAAGCGATTTATGCCGAGTTAGCTCAGCGGTAGAGCACGCCCATGGTAAGGGCGGGGTCATGAGTTCAAGTCTCATACTCGGCTCCATAAAGTCATTAGACTCCTTGATAGTTCTAGGTAAAAAAGCCTAGTTCTATCAAGGAGTTTTTTTATTTCCGGAAGCCGTCAATTCGATTTCGCAGTCACTTGATGGATCTAAAGGAGATTTAAAACATTTACCTGCCCGCATTTGGTTTTGCGAAAGCAACCCATGGAATTAGTGTGTAGGGTCAGCAACTAGCCTAACTAAATGAGGAGAATATAAATCTAATGATAAGGAGGATAATATGCAAGTCGCTAAATCTGCTCGTGGGGGTTGAAGTGAAAATGCTTGACTTGTTCCGGGGTTCTCCGGAGGACTCCGGATACAAAGTCATCGTTAATGGCGATCGTGGGCATAGCTATTCAAAATGGTTCCATACTCGCCAATCCGCCAGAGAGTACAAGAGACTGATTCGTCGCGATCCTGGATTTAAGGACATTAAGATAATTCATCAGATCGTAACTGAAGAAGGCTTTATACTCGATGAGAAAACAATATTCTAGGAAAGCTGTTTAAAGCAGCTTTTCCTGGGCTGATACCCGCAATTAACTTGGGTAAGAAAAGCACTTCGTACATTTGTTTACCTAAACGATAGCTCTCGTAGTCTATCGTTGTTGTAAAAGTGTCAGCCCAGGAAAGGTTACTTGATTTAGGCCGTTCTTCGCCACATATAACAAGTGATATATGGTTGGAGATTATTATGCGCTTGATCGCCGCCTATATCAATTTTGAAACCATAAATAGTTGATCGTCCAGTTTTTGAGGCGGTATCACTTTTTGTTTGAGACCAGTTGTTTCCGGATATGATTCCCGAGGTTGAAAAACCGTCTGGAACGGAAGTCTGCATTGTTCCAGACAGTTTCGGCAACTGGGCATTTGTTAATGCGTGGGTTTTTGCGCCACCTGTTTTTTGTATGGTAGAAAAATCAGTGTCATTAGCATCTACTCCTACCGGAACTCGCCCGGCTCCCCAGGCTACCCAAGTACCACCATAAACGGCTTTTACTTTAGCAGCGGTATCTAGAGTGGTGGACATTATTATTTGTCCGACATGGCTAGCCATCACTGGTTGTCCTTTTGAATAAATCATTCCATTCACTTCGAACTGGCTGCGGTCGCCAGAAGGTAATGTTATGTCTGGTTTCATGCCAACCGAAACTCTGCCATCTACACCTATGAAAAAGTTCGGCATTCCTACTGATAGAATTAGATTTGCAGTCGTTTCGGTAAAGCTATCTATTATTCGCGTCTGGACATCCCATTGGTAATTATTATCTAACGATATTGAAAAATTGGCGATCGACCAATTATTTCCGGAAATAGTGACCGGTCTTGTCGTCCATGCGCTCCAATCTGAACTAGATGATTTTTTAGTTCTGTATTCGAAAGTAAGTGTATTTTTAGGTGCGCCATTAATGGTGATCGGAGAATATGCGCCACTGGCGGATATTGTCGATAAAGTTTCGAAGTTATTTACTCGCTCTACGGTCGCGGATATTGTTGGATCAGTCCAAGGGTAGACCGTGACATTCTTGGTTACGGCTTTGGAAAGAGAAAGTGCATCTACTGCGGATACGGTAAGACCTTCGGTTCCTGACTCGGCCGGCGGTTCTAGAGTCGTTGTGACTGCGGATGAAGCGGAATAGTCGATGGTTTTTGATTGGCCGACAAATGTTATGGCATAATTCGACACGCCAATACCATCGTTGCCGGTTGCCTTATTAGTAGTAGAAATTGTCACGAGTGGTGTAGATTGCCCTTGAATCATTATTTGATCGTTGCCGGTCATTGTGACAGTTGTCTCATTTGTATCTCGGTATTCAAAATTCGAAAAGTTTGGCGCCGTATGCGTCGCCAGTGTCGTGAATGCGGTTGTTGTTATCGTCGAATCGCCACCGTTTGGTGTATTTATTTTGGCTTGTAGGGTAATTTCTGCGTCCGTTGGGAGATTCGCGACAAATGTTGCATTTGTTCCTACGGCTGCACTTATCGTTCCGAAGCTAGCCCACGAAGAATAGTTCGCTCCGCCATCAGTAGAATAGCGATAATATCCGGTTCTAGTTTCTGCACCGCCATCAGATGAGCGTGTATAGTTTATCGTCGCATTGACTTTGTCGTAAGTCGAGTAAGTTTGACTTGCGAGGGTTAGGGTTGCCAGTGGCGGACATGGGGTATAAAATGAACCAGTTACGGTTGAGGTGGAGGCTTGCGTATTTGACGCGTAACCACCATACCAGTATCTATGGTTACCCTCAATGTTAAATGAGCTTGGGTTGGCGCTTGAAGAATTACTGACGGTTATATTGGACGATGTGGTGTTTCTTGCTACTGCGAATCGGTATGAGGCGCCATAGGAGTTTTGGTTAAGGATTGCTGCCTCGATGTATCTTCCATCTGTACCAGACGGCACGCCATAGGATGATAGAGAGACCTTGAATGTTGCTGAATTGTAAGTTTTTGAATTCAACGAAACTGATAATCCACTTGGTGCGGTAACTCCACTAGGAATGTATCCGGAGCAACTATATGATCTGGTGCCACTATACCACGGGCACGACCAAGTAAATGTCCTAGTTCCATTTGCGAGCGAACCAGTCCAGAAGTCCATCGTGCCTTGACAGAGGAATCTGCCTCTCACTCCGCTTCCGTCTAGAGCTAGATTGTCGATATAAATGTAGACTGAATATCCAGATCTAATTTCGAAGCGAAGTCTTGAACTACGCGATGTTCCGCTAGAGGCATTATCGTATTGGAGGTATACATAGCCATAAGTTGCCGAACTGTCGCCTAAATTAGTTGTTGCTACTGTTACCCATGCCATATTAGTTTTCGCTCCTTACAAAAGCCCAGCCATCCGACTGCGGCACTATTTTTATTGGAGACATTGTAATCTCGTGCTTGAACTCTGCCTTTGGCGCACTTATTCCGTCATTGTTGATTGTTGCAGACAATACATTATTGGAGTAGGCGGAAAGCTCTTGCGGGGTTTGTTTGGTATAAGTTCCGTTTAGCGTGTTTGAGCGAATCGTGACTCCAGTGTTATCGATTGATACTTGTGTGTTAGCGAACTCGCCATTTGCTTGCGTCCATTGTGTTTTATATTCGCCGACAGAGAGCATCATGTCATTTATACTGAACTCTGAGTCTTCGGATCCGTAAATGGAGATGGTTAAATTTGATGAATTTGGGAGTATCGCTTCGAGGCTATACTCTTCATAAAATGACTCGTCGCCATTCTCTAAGCTTATTTCCCAGACTCCATGTTCGGTTCCGTCGATTATTCTAACTAGACATTCTCCAACGGCAGTTTTCTTTATTTTGCAAGAAAATGAGTAGTGGGTTTTGTTGGCTATACTAGAATTGTCGGCCTTAACTTCTACTATCTGTGTCGCAGTTATACCTTTTAGGGAAATGTTTTGACGAGACAATGAGCCGTTTACGGCAGCTTCGGCAGATGGCGCGATATTAATGGTTCCGGATCCACTTAATGCCCATGAAATTGGTAGGCCATTGTCGTCTAGGGAATACATAGCTGAATTTTTAAGTAAATTGTTACCGCCGGAGTTTTGGACGGAAGTAATTACATTAGAGATCGTCTGTGTTATCGTGGTGTAATTTTCGTTAATTTGGTTTTCTAGAGTAGTCTGTTCCTCAACTATTGATTCGATTGTTTGTCCTTGCTTATCTACTTTGATTTCCGTATTATAAATAGTTTTAGTAATTCCACCGGCGAGTGCGTAATTGGTTTGGGTTTCGGTTGGAGCTACACCTTTTAATACCTCTCTCATTCCGTTGCCGATAGTGAGCGAGATATTACTGATAATTATATCCCAGTCGTTTGTGCCATCCGTTACTGTTAGCCTGTCGCCAATCTCGTACCAACCATGTCCCTCGGTAGTTACTTCGAACGGATAAAAATAGAAACCATTTACTGCATTAAGTATTGGTTGGGCCAGCGTCTCGCGGTTGTCGTCGAGGATCTCGTTATTTGCTAGCTTTATTTCTGTTAGTCCGTTTTCAGAGATACTTTCGTCATCCTTTACAATAATATTGTCTTCGGCCGGAGTTCTTGCAAGAACTACGCTATTTACGGGGCCATATCTCGGTTCTAGCTTTGCTTTTTTGAGATTGTCATAAGTCAGTATTTCTGCCGAATCGAACTCAATTGGTCTCAATCGTATCTTGCTTCCGGAAACTTCAGCTACCGAGGCGGTAGCTCCGGCTATTTCAGAGATAATGTCGCGATATGTGATTCCGTTAATTTTAGAGTATAGATCTTCTCGTATTATATAAGATAGGTTTGGGACATTTGTTGCATTTACGGTTAGTCCGAACTTGGTGGCTACTTGTTCTAGTAAGCTAGATACGGTACAGGGGAAGTTTATGCTACCTGTTTCGTAATATGCTTTACCCATGACTCCAATTGGATCATAGGCCTTAAAATCAGTAGTGCCTTTTTCGAGATTTACGGTTTGTTCGTGGATTATGAATAAGCCTAGTTCACAATCTTCCCAGGAGTTTCCGTTTTGAATATTAAAGCTAGCTATTGCGTTCTTGCCAACTAGATTGTAGTTCGTTCCGATTAGTTTAAATGATAGGCTCTTTGTAACTGATCCAAAATAAAACCCGGCATCTTCTTTAATCAGAGAAACCAGAGTATCTTCGGAGGTGTAGCATTCATCCCCGCAAGCAATTGTCGCCCTGAGCGTTTTTACTGGCGCCTTGGCTGCATTTTTGAAATTATTACTTACCTCTATCATCTTTTACTCACTGGTATTAAATTGACCGAGAATGGTTCGTAAAGCTCCCGACCTTTATCCATCAGCTCTACGGTGTAATCCGAAGCGTAATACTGCGCTGTTCGGCTTGCTCTGGTTTTTGGATCGTAAAAAGTAACAGAGAAGTAAGGCTGGTCTAATAATGTGCAAAGGTTGGCTACTATTGCAGAAGTCAGAATGCCACCAATCTCTAATTCTATTTTCGGAAATACGCCAATGAAAGTTGCGCGTACATCTCCGTTCATGTTTCGTTCGGCATCCGCCCAAAGCTTATTGTTTCCGATTTTATAGGATTTAATATTCGGAATTGTTTGTCCATTGATTTGTAATAAAGTCCCTATCATATACCAATTACTCCCATATTACTCATGTACGAGCGTTCATTTATGCCGTTAATAACTTTATCTAGTATTGTTTCTTCGCCAATCTTGACCGTTAGAGCTATTGCTTCGTCGTCTTGTTTCTCCTGCATTTCGCGCCGTAGTTCATCTTGTTTTAATCTAGCGTCTATGTTGCTGCCAATACTTGATTCGATATCGAGGTTGGGAGTAAGCTCGGCCATTTGATAGCCAGAAAAGATATTATCTACCGCTTCTGTAAGCCTGTTTGCCATATATGCAACTTCGCTCTCGGCATCATTTATCGAGTCTGCTATTCCGGTTGCAATTCCGGCCACAAAGCAGCTGCCGGACTTTTTCATGACACGACTTGGCGATTTGATTTGGAGAGTAGAATTGAATGCGTTTTTGGCTGCAAGTGCGCTATTTCGTGCAGCATTGGATATTTGCCATGAATTTTGATTAATACCGGTAGCTATACCACTAGAGAAGCTTCGTCCGCTTTGCTCGAATTGTGGCTCTACTGCGTCTGCTACCTTTACGGCTTCTTTAATTGAATCGGTTGAGCTATTCCAAAACTTTTTATACCCCTCATCGGCTTTTGCGAGTTGATCTCCGATAAACAATGCCATATTTTCTGAATCTTCTTTAGTAAATTTGGCCATTTTACCATGCGCATCTTTATATTCGATTGTTGAAGTGCCTAACTCCAGAAGTTTTTCGCTAATTTCGTCGTAGCGGCCGGCTTTGGCTAAATCAAGAAGTTCAGCTTGCTTTTCAGTCATGATCCGCTTCCATTCCATGTTGCCATATTCCTCGACTTTATCTGTCACGGTCTGTTGTGCTTCGGCGAGTTTCTCTTTGGCGATTTTAGCTCTACCCTCAGCAGAAAGAGCTTCGAGTTCCGCTTTATGAAGTTCGTCGGTAGAATAAGTTCCGGCATTAAGCATCTCATTGTATTTCTCGCGTTTCTTAGTTGCTTGCTCTTGCGCATTAATATAAGCTAGCTCCGAATCTACGGCGCTCAACTCCGCGTCTTCTAATTCGTCTATCAATTCTTTTTGCCTTTGGATTGCTTCGTTATGCCACTCGGTTGTCTGAGTAGATAGTTTAACTGTATCCATGCGGTTTCTTTCGGCAAGCTCTGCTTCCATAGTGGAGAGTTTTAATGCTTCGTTTACTACGCTAATTCCAGTTAGGACAGCGGTAATCCCAAGACCAACGATGCTCGTTGTGCTAAATACCGCATTTAGGATATTGCCGGCCGTTGCGCAGGCACTTTGAGCGGCGGTTACTATACCTAATCCTGCTGCATATGCTCCACTCGCAGTTGTTCCGGCTACCATCGCGCCGGTCATGGCAATTTGGATGCCCGTGACGATTCCAGCTACTAATTGATAAGCTTCCCAGGCTGCCACCATGATTCCGATGGTAATCGCGATATTTTTAATTAGATCTACCACGGCTTGTTGCCCAGCTATCCAGTTCAGCATATCGCCAATTCCTTGAAGAACGCTGACGATTATTCCGCCGGTAAATTCGGCAATTGGCCTTAGGAAATTATCGAATATCCAAGCAAATGTTGGCGCGCAGGCATCTATTACTGCACCAATCAAGTTTAAAGCTCCGGCAATTGCATGGAGTGCCGCAGGAAGCAAATTGTTGGCCGCCCATAATATAAGTGGCTCTAATACATTGTCATAAAACCATTCTAGTCCGGCACCGATCCTTTGCCCAAATGGCTTTAGGGCTTCCCATACTTCGTTCAGACCTCCACTAATTTTGGCCCAATCTATTTTCTTGAAAGTGTTATTGAGTTTTTTGCCGAGTTTTTCGAAAGCCTTATAGATTTTGTCGGCCATCTCGAGAGCCTTATTTGTGATTTTGTCAAAGTTTCCGGAATATAATTTATCCCAGTCTATGGTTGGTAAACTTACGGAGCCGCCACCGCCACCGGATCCACTTCCGTCCGAGGAATTATCTTGTGAGTTCAGTGTGTTCATTTCGTCGAAAGCGGCAAGTTGTTTATTTAGCTTTTTGACGCTTCCGCTCGCATCGTCGGCCGCATCGCCAACGGATTCTACGCCGGCGCTTATATCGGAAAAATCGTCCGCATAAGCGCTCGCGTCGAATTCGATACCGAATAATTTCGCTATTGCCTGAAATGCTCTCGTAACTGCAATCACGATCGCATTTAGGATCGGTAAAACAATCGAGAGCAGGGGTTGGAACATTGTACCAATCGCTACAGCCAAGTCTTTTATCGATGTCTTTAACATCCTGAATTGGTTTGCAGGGCTGTTGATTGTGCGGGCTAAATCTCCTTGTGCGTTTGAAGTTCTTTGTAAGATTGCGAGGTAAGTTGCTAGAGCTTTCTGGGTTGTATTTAATTCGTCTCCGGTTCTAGCGATTCCGTTTGCATATGCTACCTGTTTAACCTCGCTATCGCGTACCATGATACCAAGTTCCTGAAGCGGTCTCGGCATGCCGGCCATTGCTGACTGTATTTTCTCAAATGCCGATTCTGCCGAGATGTTGTAAAACGAGGCTATATCATTAGAGAGTAGGGCAATACCTTTGCCTAGTTTTACGGCTTGATCTTGTGCTAAACCCATTGAGGCGGTCATATTTGTCATTACGCCGGAATATTTACGAAGCCATGCTGCACTAACTCCGACAGAGTTTTGGACTTCATTGCTCCAGATTCTCGTCGCCTCCGCCCATTTACCCATAGAGACTTGGAAGAGGTTTTCATCCTCGATATAATTCATTGCCGCATTGATTGAGGTTGTGGTACCTTTTATGATTGCGGCAACAGAAACTACCTTAGCCGCTACTTTGCCAAGGCTTCTAGTTAGGCTATTTGCCATATTCTCGCCGGACTTTTTGACATTTTTATCAAGGCCAGATATTTGACCTTGAACTTTCGCCATTTCCGAGTTGAATTTTGTAGTTTGTGCGGTGATGAGGACTTGTAGCTCATCTACTGTCATTGCCATTGATTTTTGCTCCAAGCAGGGTGGCAGTTTTGAGAAGTATGTCGTCCGTTATCGGCATCATCTTCTTTTCCTGCGTTGTTGAAAGGAACGGCTTGTCTGGGAATTTCTTTGGCGCTTTAATTGCTAGACCTATGTATTGACCGAGCAGATAATTTAGGGCGTCAGTAGTCTCTATGTGGAATTTCTCTCGTTTGTAATGGGCCTCGCAATATTTTACAAACTCATTCGGGGTTAAATCCCAGTAGGTGGCGAGAGAAACCCCAATATAGATTGCATCTACTTCGTGTCTTCGCCAGTCGTCTCTGAATCTTCTGGGAGCTTTGAAGCTTCCGCGATTGCTTCGGATAGAGTCGTTCTCATTTGGCTCGTGTCGATCGCTTTTGGTAAAAAACCGGCTTCAATCAGGGCATCAATTACTTCAATTTGAAGCTCGATCTTGCCGTATTCTTTAATTTTTTCATCGACTAAATCAAATGTTTTATCTTCATTCAAATCTAGCCTATTACCGGCTTTATCGCGAAGTCCGACCATTAAGAATTGGATTAGAGTTGTTAGCCTAAACGATGCGATGATTTTTTCGAGTGAATCATTTAGTGCTTCTTCTACGGCGGCAACATCGCGAGCTGTAAATTTGAGGTTTAATTTAGTAGACATATCTTATTCCTTGTTTAAAGTTGTTTAAATACTTGCCGGGGTATATTCTGGCGCACCAGATACACGAATGGTGGCTTTAAAGGTATCGAGTCCGTCGGTTGTTTTCTCGCCAAAGCCAAAGGAGCTAAAGTATCCGTTTAGCTCAAGTTTGGTACCTGATGGAGTTACGATTTCAAAATCACGATTTTGCTGTCCGTTAAATACAGAATAGAGAGCGGAGACTTGGACGCCATCGATTACATTTCCAGCGATATCGAATGACCCAAAGTCCACAACGCCAGAGATGAACTCTTTAGCACCGTTTGGACTATCTAGAGTGGTTACATCTATTTCTTCGCGCTCGCCATTAACCTCGCCGATAGATGTGAGGTGGGCGATTACGGTATCAGCTGGCTCGTCGCCAGCTTTCTTCATTGTGAGGGTTGTACCCATAGTTCGGGTTCCAGCCATATTTTCTCCTATCTTGTCGTCTCAAAACGACAATTGATATGATGTAATGCGCCCTCTGGGCGAGGCACGTCGGCGGAGTAGGTCATTTTGTAGCCTAACTCGCGCATTAATATTTCTGAGGTTTTTAGAAGCGCTGAGGCTTCCATACTCGTATCAGTCCAAATATCTACGATAGCGATGATGGATTGGGAGGAGATTTCGTTGTCTAAATCTAACTCGATCGCGTTGTCGCTAATTGAGAATGTAATTGCCGGAGGGTTTGGATAGGTTTCTTGGGCCGCTTGAAGCACCGTAACACCGGTTTCTTGCAGTTTATTGAAAATATCTTCTTTCGGTAAATACATTATTTTGTAATTCCTTGAACTGATTTGGCGATGAGATCTTTGATCTCTTGCTTGCTTTGGTGGAGAGCAGGGTAAAGGTAGGGTTGGGCTACATTCCCGATTGTGCGGATAAAGGTCTCACCATTATCTGGAGTATAAGTCCATGGCGTTTGACGGTAGGCGAGGGGAATTTTCTTATTCCTGTTTGTCATTTGACCCTTAATACCAACCCCAAACTCTACGAAAGCTGCGTACTCTTTGTTAGTTGATACTTTACCGACAATTGCATCCTTAATGATTTGGCTATCGGGGTGGATTGATTGCCTCAATTCGCCGCCGGCGCGATATTTATTAGTAGGGCAGAGCATTTTTGCTCGACCCTCCACCATTATCGTTGCTTTATCGATCCCGCGCTTCACTTCTGGTAGAATTTCCGATTTCATTCGGCCTAGTTTCGTGGCAAGTTTCTTTAAGCCTACGACTTTTATTGACATTCTTTACTAGTAATTGTTAGATGGGAGTCGCTCGGGATTAGATTATTGACTTTATATCTTTTTCCGAGGTAAACGAGACAATCGTTTAGTGAGACATTCGTCTCATTTCTACAAGTTATGGTGATATCAGCGTCGATAGTGAGACCAACTTCGCTCTGGAGTAAATCCTGTGCATTAAAACGCACATTTCCGAGGAAGGTAGTCTTTATGACATTATCCTCGCGGATTGCTCCACCGTCCGCTTCGATTGTTTCCCGAGTTTCTAGCACCGTGATTTCTTTATCATAAAAATGACTAGAAATCTCGCTTTCGAAATTGTCAGGAAGCAACATTGACTCTCCTGTAAGGTGCGAGTAGCTTCGAAAAGCCACTAAATAGTTCTTCGTCATCAGTAGATACCAGATAGCTTTTGACTTGATCAGAATAAGTGATTGTCTGTCCGTTATCTGATATGCTCTTGATGTCATGTGCTAAATCTCCAGAGGAGTTAGAGCTACTCTCCGCGAAAATACCAGATACAATTCGTGCCACGATGCGCTCTAGTTTGGTGTCTAATTCGTCATCATTGAGATAAACGAGCACGCGATCTATTACTTCGAGCGTGACAAAATCGAGTAAATCGCCATCTACGATCTTGTCATTAAGGAGCTTGGCATATTCCTTGATTCTGGTTTCTTGCGAAGAGTCGGTCATTATTTCTTCTCCGGAGCTTTTGGTGATTCCTCTGGCTTTTCCTCGGTCTTTGGAGCAGACTTTGGCTTATCGTCTAGAGGAATGTATGCTTCGGGATATTTCTCGTACTGTTTAATTACATCTTCACGATTACAGACGAGGGTGAGCCCGGTGCTAACTTGTTTGAAACTTTTAGTCATAGCTAAATCTCCGCGATGTTCGCATAGCGAATTAGGTCAGGCATAACTGCCTTGGTGCCACGAGAATAGAACAGGGAGCAGTCGTAGTCGTTTGAAAGAGGGATTTTCTCCGGTTCGTATTCATCGACTGTGACCGGTTGTCCAACTGCACCGTGGATTGCGCAGATGACATCCTTAGTCTGACGGTGGTTCGAGTAGATCTTTACTTGGTGAAAGATGGTTTCGTCAACGCCAGAAATTGGGTTCGGGATCGTGTCGATATAATTGAGGAGTTTGCCGTAAATACTCGGCTTTACGGAAATCTCAATTAGTTCGCGATCTACGCCATCTACCCAGTCGTTCTGCGTAGTCTCGATAGATTGAATAATCTTCTCGAGATTATCGGCTAGTGGAGTTGCGGATGTAAGTCCGGTAATTTCGGTACCAGCAGATACCATTTCTGCGAAGAAACGAGTATCTAGGTCGGCGATCATACGCATAGCATGATTCTTTTTGCGCTTGTCCATAATGGACGGAATACCGTAAAGCTTAACATCTTTTTTGGCGATTTCCTCAACGATCTCTTTATCTTCGTCTACATTAATCGTCACTTTTCCGGTATTAAAGATGGTTGCGCCTGCTCCGGCAGCTCTGGCGGTTCCGTAGTCATCTACGGTAGCATTCTTGAAGCGATCAATTTCGATACTACCAGAGGTTGCATCTCCGGAGTATTCGTTGTTCTTCATCTTTTCGGAAACTGCACCTTTTTGGACGGTTTCGATGACGAAGCCCTGAATTTCCGAGAGTTTATCTCTTGTTGTAGTATCAGTATTGATGCTTAGGGCATCAGTTCTTGCCATAGTTTATTCCTTTAGAATGACCGAAGTCCAGTTGGCGATTTCTTCGCCTCGGTTTTCGGTTTGTTGCCCTCGCCATAATCTTCGGGGGAAGTACCGGCCAGCTTGGCCTTAACTCCAGCTTCTACGGCCTTATTGAAGGCCTTTTCGAGCTTATCGATATTGGCATTGGTTTTATCCTCGTCAATGTCGATAACGAAGTCTACGAGGTCTGTGTCGATATTTCTATCAGACAGTGCGTCTTTAGCGTCAGCTCGGCGTTCGCGGAGAGTTATTGTGCGCTCTCGGTCGTCTAGCTCTTGCTTTTGCTTGGCCTTGATCTCTTTTTCACGCTCGTCTTCGGAGAGTTTACTCCGGCGCTCTGCTTCGGCGACGGCTTTAGAAATCTCATCTTTGAGTTTCTTTTCTGCTTTAGTATTCGCTTCGGCGAGGCGCTTTGAAACGATGTCGTTGACCTGTTCCTGAGTAAAAGTTACAGGCTTATTGTCTTCTTGGCCATCTCCCTCGGGCTTTTTATCGCCCTCTGGTGTAGGATTGTTTTCTTTATTCATAAAATCCTCTGTTTTACGCCCATCGGCTAGTGATTAGCTATAAAAAACGGCAAGGAAGTCCTTGTCGCAATTAACTAATGTATATTTGGATTATACCATAAACAATTTGTAATTAAAAGTTTTTTAAGCTAAAATGGGGTTAGTGCTACTATTTGGGAGGTGGCCAACCGTTTTTTTAAATTTTTGTTTTGCGGTTGGTAACAGATAGCAAAGCACTTTGAGAGGCGCTTTTTGGCTAGGCGCCTCTCTTTTTTTTGTATCAAAAAATCAGTCCGATTGCTGCACGTAGCAGAACTACGCGGAGGACTGATTTTGTATTTTTATTATATCATACTTTTAAAATATGAACATAAAATGAAATCAGCCCTATCTCTTTCGAGCAGGCGTCCAGAACGGACACTTTTCGGGCTGACTTCCTCTGTCTCTATTTTATCATAATTTCGATGCGAAATTCAAAAAACCTTGGCGGGAACGAATCCAGACCAAGGTGCTGTGACTCTATTTTATCATATTTTAGAACGAAAAACTAAAAAAAGTATTGCTTTTATGTATAAAGTGTGCTATTATTAGTAGTGAAAGAGGCTGGCTCGAAAAGCGTCCGGATGGATGCCTGCCCTATAAAACGGGATAGAGCCAGTTTCGCTTTGTCTATCTATTTATCTTCGAGATCTAGTCGTTCAATGCGAACGACGTTTTTCTTTATTGTCGCAAGGTAGTTATTGGAGTCAGTTTTTCCTGGTTGCATTGAGCGATTGATTGATCCGGCAATAATATCCGCGAGTTGGATTAGGTTATCTTTTACGGAGTCTTCCGGTTTGACCTCTTTAATTTTGCGTTCGTCAGTATTTATTTCATGACGTAAGTATGAGGAAATTCGTCGTTTATGCTCTTTGGTGGAGCGTCCATCGATTTTAACATAGGCATTGTTTAACGGAATAATCTTTAGCAACTCCTTTACCGTCCAGTTATAGAGCTTTTCTTTATCAAATACTGGGAGCATTCGTTCGTAGCTTGTTTTGTCGACATATACAGCATAAATCTGAAACTCGTAATTAGAAACAATTTCCAATAATTGCCTAACAATGCGCTTATTGGTTTTTCTGAATTTAAATTCAGTTTCATCTTGCCATCCGAGAGAGCGTCTGAAGTCCGAAATGGCACGGTTCACTTCGGTGGCTATTTTATCGTCAATAAAAACAGCTGAAGCCATAATAAAATTGTTGCTACTCGCGCCGGCTTTAAACCCTGGGTCGCCTGAATCGTCGATGAAAACCAGTTGTTTGCTCATTGTTCTAATTATATCATATTCTTCTAAAGTTATGGCATGATTGTCGGCACATCGGCCGGGTGAACATTCGGGTTGAATCGGACATCCTTGATCCACTCGTTATAACTCATATTTGGAACGAAATATTTGCCGCCGAGTTTATTCCGTGCGGCTCTCATCCTTGGTTCGTATTCTTTTCCGATATATCCACGAACAGTTGAGCGACAGAATGGATGGAGCGGGGGATAATTGTATCCCTCTTGCCGCTCGCTCATTTTATAGATCTGCCCGTCGTGACTTCGACACATATCTGAAGTGCGTCCGTCCAGTGTTGCCACAAATACATATCGATCTATACCTATTTCTTGATAAGCGATAAATTCGGTTTCGTTTTCAAAATGATTAGTCTCCGTTCGAATTAGCCGCTCAGCATAGAAGCTTCCGACATTAAACCTTTGCCGTATTTCCCAGAGAGCCCTTTCTTGGCTCATGCCGGTCATTATGGCTTTAGTGAGTGTTTGTTGGAGTTGGCTCGCCAAGACATTGGAGTTTTTCCAGATTCTTTTACTATAATTCGCGCCCTGCCAGGGGGTATTGAGCAAAACCTCAATTCCACGTGAGTTGAGTTGTTCGAAAACCGGAGTTGCGCCGATGCCTTTGGCAGTATCATATATCGTTTTGCCGAACGCTCCATTAATAGTCTTGATATGAGACTTGGTCTGTATTTCATTTTCTAGAATAGCCAACTGCTTTGACCGACTCCATAGTTGAGCGTTTATCATTTCGAGCCTACGAACGCGTCCGGTGAAGCGTTTAGGTAAGTATTTAGATAGTCCGGCGGCCTCCATGTCGGCGTAGAACTTTTCGACTTCGGCCGTAGGAACGATTTTATTGAGCGCAGTCATATCAAACTTGTTTTCTCGGTAGAACGATTCGTAGATGGCTTTGAGACTAGCCACAGTATCTTTTTCGGCTTCTTCGTATAGGATTTTAATCTCGCGAAAATGCCACTCTGAGTTTTTCTCGGCTTCGGTTAGTCTCGCAATTGCGCGTTTATCCCAATATCTACTCGACCTCGTCTGTACCATTATTTGCGTCCTTTATTTCATTTTTGGCATATTCTGACGCAGTTTGGAGGGTGGCTTCATCTTCCTTTGCAGCGAGTTCAACGGTTTCTTTAGAATCGCGTACGAATGACAATTGACTCACGAGAAGCTCTTTGTCTACTATACCTTGTAAGTTGAGAATCATTTGTGAAGTTTCATAATCATTGCGCGGTAAGTTACGCTTAAATACGGCATCCACTTCTTCGGTCGGTACGAGGGTCATACTAGACTTAGTATTGAGGAAATTATTGTATAAACGGAAGCGCTCCATTAGACCGCGCTCGAAGTAGCGCTCTTTGTTTTTAATGTTCTGGTCGAACGCTAGGAGTTTGTAGCTGATTGCTACGCCGGAGGAATTATTGGCGAAATTCTCATCGGCGAGATTTGGCGTCATGCTAATTTTGTGGATGTCGTTTTCGATATTCTTGCGAAGAATATCTGTATCCGATTCGTTTAATGACTTGATGAGATATTCAATTTTGCCATCCATTGGGATATTTGAGATCATCCGGTGTTCTTTGAGTTCGGTCATCTGTTCTTCGGTAAATTTTACACCATAAAAGCATAGTATTGCATCCACTAGTTGCTCTCGGTCATTTACGCGGTCGCTCTGGATCAGATTATATGCGTCGATTAGGCTCACTACCGATTCGAAGTCTCCGAGATAGTCTTTATTGTTTACGAATTCTATCATCGGTACTTCCTTGAAAGCATGTGGTTCTTCGGTTCGTAATTCTAGCTGGTCGCCCTTTAAAGAATAGTTACGAACCACACTCTTATCGACAAAAACTACATCGTAATGATCTGGCTCTTGGTCGGTCGGTTTGTTATAGATCGGTCGATAGTTTATTGCGAATAGTTTTCCATGCTTAATTGTGTTGTCGTAGACTATAATCGTGTTGCGTACATCAAGAATAGCAGATTCTGGTTCTGCGTTTTCGTTGGCGAAGACATATTCGTATTGAAGTCCGAAAATAGCACAGTTTTTAGCGATTTCTGAATCGATATCATTCATCGTCTGTTTCTTGTAGCAATCCAGTACAGAGTCTATGCTGTATCCGTCGCTCACTTGATATTCAACGGGATTACCGAGTAGGTATCCGGTATTGGTGTCAACAATATACTTTGCGTGGTTAACCATTACTTTGTTGTTATGGAGTAAGTCGGGTTTCTCGCGATGGAGAATATCTTGGTCGCCAATGTAGTAGCGATCTAGCGTATCGAATCGCTCTCGGCGTTTTTCGTTATAAACGATAGCTTCCTTAATGACGGCTGCGTTGATTTCGGTGTCTTTGGCGATAGTGTATTTCATAATTATCCTTTCCAATAGTGATTGCGGCGCCTAGTTCGGCCAGAGCCAAGCACCGATTTGTCGAGGAGCTCTACCTCTCGTGGTTCGGAAACATATTCATAAATGCTCGCTAGTACATCAACTGCGTCGTCGTGAGCATTTTTGCCTTTTTTCTGGTAGGTCATCACTTGCCGATAAAACTCGGGGAAGCGTTGCCTCCATCCGAAAGGCATATAAATATGATTCTGGACCCAAGCTGACGATGCGAGTATTCGCGATTCTTTATTGTGCGTTTGAGGAACAGCACGAATGTTGCAATGATTACTAGAGTACTTTTCTTGCAGTATTCGCTCGACATTTCTCGCAAATCCTCGGCCGCCATTATTGCTTTCTATCTGAGCAGTAGTCGTTTCACCAGAGAATAGGAGATCGGCGACTTGGTTTTCTGTGGTTTCCATTGCAGCATCCGTGAAAACAAGATTCGTGATATAAAACTCATTTTCGTAAATGATGCCATTTATAGAGCATAAGAAGTCTGTTCCGGTGTCGGCTGTATCTGTAAAGTTAATCACTTCGGAATGTGGCGGTAAGGTTTCCCATTCCTTAAACTCGCTGTAGAGCCTGCCGCCTACATCGATTGGTTTTTGGTTGTAGTTTGCTTCGACTATATCCTGATTCATCTCCCTAGTTTTGATTTCGTAATCGTGCCGGCTTAGTATTTCGTCGCAGAGCATTGAGTCGTCATCCTGTACGGCTTTCATTGTAATCACTTCTACATCATTTCCGTAAGCACTTACGATCCGCCCGGCGAGGTCTCCAAGCGCCCATCTGGTCATAATGACTATTACTTTCCAGTCGTTACCCTCGAGACGCTGAATCATGGTGTTAGTAAACCAAGCCCAGTGCTTATCGAGAGTTATCTCGTTATAGGCTTCCTCGGCATTTTTAATGATGTCGTCGATGATAACGATATTTGCTCCAAAACCGGTCGCCGTACCAGTTGGCGAGGTGGCGAGGTAGTTATTTTTACTACTGCCGTCCAGCGCCCATAAACTCGCACTCGCTTGACCACGCTTAATTCGTGTTTTAGGGAAGATATCAGAGTAGACTAGGCGACTATTGTCGGACTTCTTTTCGGAAATCGTATCTCGTACTTTTCTTGCAAATGAAGTGGAGAGAATTTCGTTGTATGAGCCGGTCATCACGGCTATTTCCGGGTTTCGCCCAAAAAGCCACTCCACGAGGCAGGTTGCCGTGAAGCTCTTGTAGTGGCGCGGTGGCAGGTTAATCACGAGAAAATGTTTTTCGTTTTGCTCCATAAACGCTTGAATCCTATCGCAGATTTCTGTCAGATACTTACGACTTTCGTTGTAATGGTTTGGGTAAACTAACCGGCAGTATTCAATGAAACTTTTGCGAGCCATCATGCGCCTTATTCTCTGCATTGAGCGAGAGCTATTTTGAACTTTCTTTAGGGTTGCCATCTCCAGCTAATCTCCGTAGCTGTTCTAGGGTTAATTCTTCGAGTGGATCATAATCGTCTTCTATGATTTCAACTTCAACTGGCTGCGTCGGTAATCCCTCAGCCTGGTTTACGGTTTCGCAGAAATCTTTCGATGTTTTTCTAGCGCGTTCGGCTTGCTTTAGGGCCAGATATTCAGCGTATGACGAGTCTTTTAATACTTCTGAAGCCATAATTCGTTTCTTGGCTTCTTCGCGCGGCATAGCAAAGATTTTGCGTAAATGATAGCGCGGAGAATTTTTTGGATTATAAGTTTCGTCTTTTGTGATATCGTAGCGGTCTTCGGGCCTGTCGCGGAAGCTAGTTTTCGGTGTGTTACCGACTACAAATCTACCTCTGGAATCTCGGTTTTTATCCGCTTGCGTGCAAGCGGTGGATTTTTTGGCGATTTTTGCCGATCTTGGGCTACTTTTCTTGTCTTTTTTGGAACTACTTTTTGCCATTTTTAGCCTCCACTTTTGGCGTAAATTCTTGCCAGCCATCGTCACTATCGTCCGGCCCTATTTTATTCATATATCGGAAGTATCGTTTACGAATTACATCGCAGAACTTTGGATCCAGCTCCATACCGTAGCAGATTCGACCTATCTGCTCAGCGGCGATAATGGAACTACCGCTTCCGGTAAATAAATCTAGAACGATTTGGTTTGGTTTCGAGCTGTTCATCATTGCGTTGGCGCCGAGAGTTACTGGCTTTTGTGTAGGGTGAACATAAGTCGTTACTTTGTCACGGTCAAAATCCCAGACGGTCGATTCGCTTCGGAGGTTTTCGATAATTTTTACGAGCTGTTCTTTTTTCATTTCATTAAGGTCGCGTCGCTTCAACCCGAGGACGGTCTTTTTATCGCGTCCACCATACCATTTAGCATGGTGGTCTTTTCGCCATAAATACATACAGGCTTCGTGTGCGTAATGATAGTCATATCGCCCGAGCGTCATGCCTTTGTTCCAGATGAGTTCTTCTTTGTAAACGAAGCCGACATCTTCGAGTGCTTTTCTGAATTCAATGTGGTTACTACTAGCAAACCAACAATAGGCAGCTGCTTCCGGTGAGACAAAGCCCTCGGCGGCCGAAAACGCATCAAAGAGGAAATCGTATAGGCTAGAATCTTTTAGATCGTCGTTTTTAATTGAGCCTCGGCGTTTGCTTTTGTAGTTTACTCCGTATGGTGGATCCGTATAAAGTAGACTTGCGATTTTGCCGTTCATTAGCATTTCTACATCTTCGAACTTCGTAGAATCGCCACACATTAGGCGATGCTCGCCGAGCTGATAAACTTCGCCGTATTTGCTAATCGGCTCATTTTCTTCGTCGAGTTCCGGCGCTATATCTTCTTCTATCTCTTTTTCCGATTCGTCAAGTTCTATATCTACTCCCCAGTCAGTGAGATCTAAATCCGACCATTCTTCGGCAAGTTTATCCATATCCCATTCGCCGTTGTTGACATTGTCGCGAATCACTATTTCGCGCTCACGCTCCTCAGTTAGACCTTTTAAAAGATAAGTCGGTACTTCTTTAAGACCGAGAACTTTCGCAGCGTCGTAACGCTGATTACCGGCAATAATCACTAATTCGCCAGTGCGATCGGAAAGTAGTAGTGGTCTCGCTTCAAAGTAATCCGGATTATCTTTAATTGACTTTACTAGAATCTGAAAATCCTCGCTACTGATTTTGCGAGGGTTATTTTCTAGTTTTCTTAGATCTTCGAGCTTGCGGTACTCCATCTGTATCCTTTCCGTCCTGAACACGGACTTTATAATCTTTGCCGTAGATGTTGATGTCGGTTTCGCCGTCTTTAAGTTTGTCGGTCACGTCTATGACTCGTCCAAATAGATGAACGACCACGCGGCCATTCTTACCCAAATTAGCGTTGATGATTTTTACCATATTTACTCCTTTCTTTATATTTCCGACTTGAATCTTCAAGAATTTCAATTAAGTCGGCTATGGTATCAGGTGGGAACTTGCCGCGATATCCGATAAATCGTAGCTCAAATTGTTTCCTTAGATTATTTTCGGCTTCGTTTGTCACGATGCCGGCTTCAATCGCAATCCGATTTAACGGCAAATAGAATAGATAGAGTCTTTTGCCGCGTATCCGCGCCCAGAAGTCTTTATTTAGGCCACGTTCAACTAAAACATCGCAAAGCGCATAAGTGGCTTGTTCTAGGACTTCTAGATATCGGTACCTAGTGATGTATTGTCTTTT
Organism: Candidatus Saccharimonadota bacterium; assembly: GCA_017510425.1. GTDB lineage: Bacteria > Patescibacteriota > Saccharimonadia > Saccharimonadales > Saccharimonadaceae > Nanosyncoccus. The sequence continues at coordinate 6,082 of JAFWNJ010000013.1, read as the reverse complement.
GCGGGTGATAAAGCGGTCGCAGACGACACGCGTCGTCGTCAAGACCTCTAGCTCCCGCAGAGAAATATTTTTCATTTCTGGTTCCTTGGTTAAGTAATAAAAAGAATCGCCATTCCTGGCGACCGCAATTAACTGTTATCATTATACCATAAATGTGTTATAATAGCCATAAGCAGTAAGTTCAGAAGTGCTCTTATTGCTCCAAGGATTGCGGCAGATATACGGCCGTATTTTTTATGGCTCTACACTAATCTAAGGAGCAAAATGTGACATCTGAAGATATCGAAATTAAAGTCGCAAAGCTTGAGACTAAAATGGATACGATTATCGATACAGTCGCACTTATTAATCGTAAGTTCGACGAACTAATGGACGATCGTGTTACGCGTCGTGAGCTAGAAGAATTTAAGGCCGAGGTTAAGAGAAGTATGCTCGCGCGAACACTTCTCACTACGGCTTTAACTTGTATAATTACCGCACTTATTAGTTATGTGATTGCGGATTTTTTAAACTGAAAGGACTAAATATGTTAAAAGGAATTGATATTTCGCATTGGCAAGCGAATCTAGATATCGCCTCTACTGGTGCACAATTTGTAATCTGTAAGGCTACTCAGGGTACGACATTTGTCGATCCGAGTTGCGACCGGCACTATCAGATTGCGAAAAGGCTAGGACTAAAACTCGGTGTTTATCACTACGCCTCCGGCGGCGATCCGATTGCTGAGGCGGACTTTTTTGTCCGTAACATTAAAGGATATATTGGTGAAGCTATTCTCGTTCTTGACTGGGAAAAGAATCAGAATGGTCGCTACCACCAGCACGCCTCTTGGTGTTTGAAATTCTTGAATCGCGTTAAAGAATTAACCGGTGTGAAGCCTCTCATTTATATGAGCGCCAGCGTTATTAAAGTGGCAGATTGGTCGTCTGTCGTAAAAGCTGATTATGGTCTCTGGGTTGCCGGTTATCCAGATAATCGCGATAGTTGGGATATCCCGAAATTCATATGGGATGTACAGCCTTGGCAATTCTATGCGATTTGGCAATATACTAGCTCTGGTGGTCGGCTCGATCGTGATGTTTTTATGGGCGATGCGGTGGCATGGGATAAGTATGCGGCGCGTAATGGCTCTACGCCAGCACCAAGTCCGGCGCCCGCTCCGGCTCCAGCTAGAAAATCTAACGAAGAGTTGGCTACAGAAGTTATTCGTGGCAACTGGGGGAATGGTCAAGATCGCAAAAATCGTTTGACCGCGGCCGGATACGACTATGGCGCGATTCAAAGTATCGTAAATCAAAGACTTGCCGGTTCTTCTGGCGCTTCAACCGCCAATAATTGTTCTGCGATCTATTACACCGTTCAAAAAGGTGATACGCTTTGGGGAATTGCGCAGAAATATGGCACTACTTATCAAGAGATTGCGAGGCTTTCCGGTATTCCTGATCCGAATAAGATTTACCCAGGTCAGAAAGTGAGGGTAAAATAATGCTGCCAGATAAGATTTATGAGGTTTTGCGTTGGCTAGTGGCAGTTTTTCTGCCTGCGCTTGGCGTGTTTTTTGCTACGCTCGCAGAGGCTTGGCGTTGGAATTTGCCGACCGAAGCCATACTCGCGACCCTGTCGGCCGTAGAGCTGTTTTTAGGCGCTATTTTTGGTATTTCTAAGGTAATTTATGACCGAAAAGAAAACCCAGAAAAGGACTTGTAAAAATCTCAAAGTAAGGTTAAATACAAGCACCTATGAAAATAGATGTTAAACAATTAGATAACTCACTCCCCGATCCGTTGGATATTAGAGCCTGCGATGAGTTCTTCGAGGCTCTAGCTAACGGTGAGGTGGAGTTTTAAGGAGACACTATGGAAAAAGAGAAAGATAGCAAGCTTCACGAGGCGGTTAAGCTCGTCAACGAAGCTATCATGGCTGAATATAAGCGTATCGAAGAAATCGCCAAGACCGAAGAGGGCGATCCTATTTTGATTGAGGGCGAAACTACTGCCGGTTATTTCTGTCATTTGATGGTTGATCCGAAAGATGTAGCGAAAATCGCTCTCGAGTATAATTATCCGGTTTGGCATATTTTGGAGCATGATTATCCAGATGGTATGTGGGAGGACTTAGGTCGGAAGTTCGGTTTAGCGACGGTGTGTTCGATTGATTTATAGGAGTAATTATGAGCTATATTGGAATTCTTGAATATGTGATCGGCGTTATTCACGATAAAGATATCTGGTACTATGTCGGCGAAACTGATTCGGAGGGGAAGAAGTTGAAGCCTAAGGATCAATATTCCTCGTTTCTCGTCGACGCCAAACGCTATGATGACGAGGATATTTTGCGAGAAGAGCTAGAGTCGTTGCCGAAGACTTTGACTTATAAGATTCTCGAGATCCAGCGTTGTCCGAAATGCAAGAAAGAGTTTACAGAACATCCGGCGCTTTCGCGCGAGGATAATGAGACGGAGATATGTCCAGAGTGTGGGGTTAGGGAGGCTATGGAAGCCTACTGTAACTATACGAATGCAAAATAATTTCATATCATCTTGGTTCTTAAAATTAACTATAGTGATATAATTATGTTATGGTTATCAAAATAAAAACTTCTTTGGCGGCTATTCTATGAACGAATTTTTGCGCGGCAATCTGGAATCGTTCGAAGACGGTCAAGAGCATGATTTGGATATCACGGAGTTGGCTGTCGATAGTTTATCTCGTGTTGTTAGTGAGCGTGATGACGCTGTCAATGGTGACAGTGGCTATGAGGAAGAGATTGATTATGACGAAGATGGCGATTACGATGATGACGATTATTATAGTGAATATGAGGAACAACATTATGGCGAGGAGCGTGCCGATTTCGATGAAGAAAAATTGACGCTCCAAGAGATTCCTTTGCCGGCGGAGATCTTAGAGCGTTATTCTTTCCTCAGTGAATTACCACATGGCGTCGCTGTCATGGGTGGCGTAGCTCGCAGTATAGCAAGAGAAATCATAACTGGTGAGCGCGAGCCTATTCGCGATATTGATCTTGTGAACATTACTGATGAAGAGGGTAATAGCGAGGTTGATTATGATACCTTGGATGCGCTCTCGCGTAAGTTTATGCCGGACGATTATACTTTCGGTCATGGTATCGAAAATGATACCGTAGATCGCTATTTTAAGACTCGTGACTTTACAGTTAATCAAAGTTTAATTAAAGACGGCAAACTTATTATTAGTGATTTCGCTTATAATGACTTCCAAGAGAATATTATTCGACCTACCTATTTTGAGCATCCCTACGACGGCGACGATATAAGTAGTCGGCTATTTCTTAAAGCCTTAATGATGAGGAGCGTATTGTCACAAATTTCTGATTCCATCCCTCTTATCGAGGATATGGAGCGCCCAGAGTATATCGGTTCTTTTGACACGGCCTTATTCCTGAATAAGGCCATGAGTCGTGGCGCCGAGACGGCTCGCGTATTTACAGAAGATCTTGCGGACTGGGATGTCATTTCTGAAGATTATGCAGGGCGCCCAGTCGCTCTCGCTAAAGCATTACTAGAAGATGTCTATGCGTTTGAATTTCGACCATCTACCGACGAACGATTTAAAGATATCCAAGAATGCGAAGATATGGATGGATTCTTCATTCCGCCATCTATGTTACGCTATCACGCCTCGGATCCTACAATTCGCCGTGCAATTGCCGAATATGAAGATAGCTTAGATGACTCCGTCGACAATGGGGAAGAACGGATTTCTGGCTACTACACTCAGGCCGAATATGACGATATCAATCGTTCTTCCGCCTATGACGATGATTACGATGACTATAATTAGGTATAAAAAATACCGCTTTCGCGGCTTTCTTAAAAAAGTTTACCCCCGGACCGAAGCCCGAGGGTAGTGATAGTTGATAGTTACAAGGTGCTAACCAGTTTAGAGTGATGGTGCACTTTCTGAGTTGATTAGAATGTGGGAGCCTTGAGCGTAGGCCACGGTCTCCCGTTGAACCCATTATACCCATTGCCATGGCTCGTGCTGACATTATACGTGATATCTAAATCCCCATTACGCATAAAATGCGTGAAGAAATAGTATCGCGTAGGCTCTACGGGTAAGCCATTGGCTTTGCAGAACTTATCGAGCTCTTCGCGAGAAGTGACGCCCGAAGCGTTAATCTTCTGACGAATTTCTTCGATTTCTGCTCGACTACCGTCAATGTGAACAGTGCCTACATTGCTATCCTGGTAGCCGGTAACATGGGCAAAGCTGCTCACGTTTACCTTCTCTCTTTTAGGCTCCTGATATTTGGGCTCAAGCCCAGGAAAGATTTCCATCAGTGCTTTTTCGAGAGGTGCAAGCTCGAACGATCCGTCAAATGAATGGACAAGTTCTGCCACCTCCTGCTTCCACTCATCCTTTTTTCTTTCGTTCGGAATGCCAACGAGTTTCGTGGCGTCTTTAGCGAGGGTATAAAGGATGTGAGAGCTGTTGTGGCGGTCCCTTTCGTGCTGAACCTTATCCACGATTACCCAAGTGGCTCCACTAACTTTTACGCTAGTTTCGCCCTCATAGGCACTCGTGCCTGGACAAGATTCTTCCCAGTCTTCCGTTCTCCCCGAATCGTACTCCAATTCTTCCATTTTACCGTCGGTACGAATACTCATGGAGCATTCGCCACCACCATACCACGCATTTCTGAGATAGAAGATTGTATTAGGATCTTCTTTCTTGACTGCACTGATATTGTGGTCGGCGAGGAATTTCTGAAAGTCCTCGGAGCGGAAATACGCATAACGCGAGTAAATGTTCCCACCCGCGAGTCCGAGAGTACCGTCAGCGAGCCTAAACTCACGATGACAGACTGCCGGACCATCGGAATATTCACGCTCTGCGTGGCAGATGATTCTGCCGGGACGATCCTTGCGACCGTCCTTAATCTTTACCACCCAACCGTTACCACAGTATTCTTTTCCGTTCTCGGAAAGAGAGTGGAAGTAGCGATCATAGTGGTTGACGATGATACCATTCTTGATTGTAAGTGTAGCTGTTGCCATAGTTGGCTCCTTTCTGCGTTTGTTGCCCGCCGGCTTAATTTTCCAACGGACCCTATGTCCGATGGTTACAATAAGTATTCCGTTCGGACTTAGCTCTCCAAACGGTATAGCGTGACACAAAATCTTCTTTCCTGCCACCTTATACCGTTTGGATGATAACGCGTAAGGCTTCAATCAACTTAAATTGTTAAGTTTCTACTTTCACTCCATGATAGTGGAGTTCTAGTTGAACTTCTCTCGCCCGCAAACCGAAGTTTGTGGACGGGTATGAACACAATATGGTGAGCTTATCTATTGTGTTCGTACCCCACCCCGCATTACGCGGGACGGAGAACTATCATATAAGCAGTTTTAACAACGGCCCACCCTTTCTGCTTTCAAAAGGTCTAAATATACCGTTATTAATTTAACGTACAAGCCGTCCTTATTGATAAAAATCAATGAGGCTCTAACGGACGCCTACTCTGTCGATATCAAATATCGATTTTCGGCTTGTCCAGACAGTAAGTCTTCTTGCTAGCTCGACTTGCTGTCTGGATTGTTAAAATGAAACATCATTTAGCTTTGCCTTTCGGCTTTCGCTTTGAATTATTCATTTGCTATAAGCTTTTAGGGCTTTTGCCTTTTTCAAGCTTATGCTTACATTATAGCACACATGCTTATTTTTGTCAATAGGCTTATGCTTATTTTTTGCCTTTTTTTGACGTTTTTTCTTATTTTTACCCCTGTTATTCTATACTTTGACAATTTATTAAAATAGTTGTAAAAATACATCAAAAATAGCCCATTTTTGGGCTTTTTTAGAAAAAAGTTATCCCCGGATCTAGGACCCGGGGATGGTTGATAGTTGCAAGGTACGAACCAGTTTATAGCGGTGGTGCGCTTGTTTTTTAGCTAGGGGAGACAATATGTAGCGACACTACAGTTTGCAGAGTCGGTGATTTGCCTGTAAACTGTAGTTAATATCACCTAATTACAGAAAGGAGTCACCTATGCAAAGTGGTGTCGCTACTATAAACAATAATAACACGATTTTTA
>JAFWNJ010000012.1 GCA_017510425.1 Candidatus Saccharimonadota bacterium | reverse complement strand
TTATGAATCTTCCTTATCTTTTTACATATCAAGAGAGTCTAGGACTAAACATACCAAATACCAACAACCAAATAGAAGGTTTGCACAGTGAACTAAAACGACGACTAAATAACCATCGCGGGCTTAAAAAGAACCAAAAAATTCAGTTCGCACGAATTTTCTTCTCTGGAAGAACAGAGGTATAAATACACACAAAATGTCTATTAACCCGTATTATATCACACTTATGCTAAAATGTCAACTATTTCACCATACTCCAGAGACAACTCAAGCATAAACACCCAATAAACCCAATATATCCAACGACCCCAATAAACACAACAGGCCCAACAACCACCCGAAAATCACTAAATCAGCCCTATTCTTCCCCACCCGCCATCATTTCATCATAATCTATGCCATAATTCGCATATTGCAGCCTCATATAAGCCTCGTCCAGTTCACTCGCCAGAGTCTTTAACGGATCTTCCTTAGCCACTGCCATCACAATGAATTTCAGAGGTTTATTCATACCACCACAAATCTCCATCGAATCACCATAAGCAAGCTCCCCTGGAACCGTAATTTCCCGAATACCGCCCAGCCTCATGCCTTCCACCCCTAGATTCCACCCCTCAATCATACCGAGAGAAGCATCTAGTATCTTAGAGAAAGCCTGCGGATTATTATTATCATCGAATGACGAGTCAAAAATCGACTCATCCGCGCACCACCCTACATAATAAGCCAAATAATTCGTATCACCCTCAACTAGCTTCTCTCCTGAGCCCTTCTTTAAATCGCGCTTCTGAATCCCGTTCTCATTGGCAGAATTCTCATTGTAGGCCTTTATCTCCCCCTTAAATGCGATAAATTCATTATAATCCTCTGCCGTCGCCGCACTAAATTCGCTGACCTTCGCATTATAAGCCTCCTCATATTCGGCAATCTTAGCTTGGTCTATCTCGCCACTGTTAGCACTAGACATACCACCATTTAAAACAATTGCCGCATAACTCGCTATAATCGAGCCAACCATAATTATAGCAATTAAACCAATAAAAATACGTTGCTTCGGACTTGTTTTTAGTTCTTTTTGGTCCATACAGAATCTCCACTTAATCGTTATTAGATATAATTATACCACAAAAATAACCCCTTTGGAGGGGTTATTTTGGAATTATTCTGCTTTTTTCTCAGGTTTCTTTAAGATTGCTACTTGTTTGAACAAGCCACCTGCCTTCTTAATTGCCTCGATGGCGGATTTCGAAGCGAATTGTGTTTCGAGCTCAATCTTAGCTTTCAACTCACCACGAGTAATCACCTTCACCTTAACAAAAGGCGAAGAAATCAGCGCGGCCTCAGCCATTACAAAGTTATCAACCTTGCCCGAAAGTTCATTTAATCTGTCAGTATAGACAATTTCAGCCTTTGGATGAAAAGATTTAAAACCTTTCAATTTCGGCACGGCCTGCATGATAGCACGCTGACCACCCATGAATCCAGTTGGCATTTTACGATGGCCGGTACGAGCTTTCTGACCTTTGGTACCACGGCCAGCAGTCTTACCCTGCCCTGCCGAAATACCACGACCCTTACGCGACGGGCGAGCATTCTTCACGACCTCTAAATCATTGTATTTCATTACTTACTCTCCTTCTCTGAAGACTTTTTAGCCGAGGTAGACTTTTTAGTAGAGGTAACCTTCTTGGCTGACGTAGCTTTCTTAGCTGAAGTAGTCTTCTCAGCTGGCGCAGCCTCCTTGACCGACGTAGCCTTCTTGACAGTAGCTTTCTTAACGGTAGCCTTCTCAGTGGCAGCTTCCTTATCGGCCACTGGCTTCTTCACGGATTTAGCTTCTTTCGTCTCTTCAGTGGCAACATTCTTTAGCTTTGGCTTCAAAACTTTACCTTCATTACCAACCCACTCATTTCTAGGTGTTTGTTGCCTCAGGCCCTCAATCACCGCATAGGCGATATTTACCTTATTGGTTGACCCCAAGGACTTCGAAATCAGATTCTTCACCCCAGTAAGACCCATAATCGAGCGTACTGTACCACCAGCAATAATACCCGTACCAGGAGCTGCCGGTTTCATCAATACATCTGCACCAGTTATCTTAACGCGAGTCTCATGGCAGATCGTTTCTTTGTCCATGTTAAACGCAATCATCGATTTCTTAGCCTTACGCTCGGCCTTAGAAACCGCAGTCGTCACATCGTTACCCTTAGCGACACCAATGCCGACCTTATTCTTATGATTACCGATTGCCACCAAAGCCTTGAAACGCATTCTACGCCCACCAGCTACAGTTCTCGACACGCGGTCCACCGCAATGGTAATTGAATCGTATTCTTTCTTGCCCGCATCTGCGCGCACGCGATCGCGACGATTACGTCGATCCATCCGCCTACCAGATATATCACGAGTCTGTTTAGTCGCGGCAACCTTATCTTCCATTTTAAGGGTACCGGACTTATTAATAACTCTTGGGGCTTTCTTCTCTGTATCAGCCATAATTAAAACTCCAATCCTTCTTTGCGAGCTGCATCAGCAAATGCCGACATCCGCCCAGCATATAATTTAGAACCACGATCGAAAACTACCTTGGAAATCTTAGCAGCTTTTGCTTTCTTAGCTATCTCTGCACCAATCTTGGCAGCTTTTTCCGCCTTGGTACCAGTCATTTTGCCGCCAACCGTAGTCGCATAGCAAAGTGTTACCTTCTTGTCATCATCAATTATTTGTGCGACGATGTGCAAATTCGAAAAATGCACAGCGAGCCTCGGCCTGTCAACGGTACCGTGAATCTTGGCACGAGTTCTTTTTGCTCTAAATTCAGCTTTCATTATTTCTTACCCGCCTTTCCTGCCTTACGAATAATTACTTCGTCGACATATTTAATACCTTTACCCTTGTAAGGCTCAGGCTTCTTCAGTGCGCGAATTTCTGCGGCAACCTGACCAACTTTCTGCTTGTCGATGCCAGATACCGTAATCTCCATCTTGTTAGTAGCAAGTTGTACACCTTCAGGTGCTTTGTACTTAACTGGGTGAGAAAACCCAAGCGCCATCTCAATCTCCTGACCACCGCCAGAAAGACGAAAACCGACACCGTTAATCTCTAATTTCTTCTCGTAACCTTTAGTTACACCTTTTACAGCGTTGTTTAGAAGTGCACGCTGTAAGCCGTGCCAAGCACGAGACTTTGGCTCGTCATCTTCGCGAGTGACGGTCAAAGTAGCACCATCGACAGAAACCTTAGTTCTAGGTTGCACTGGAACTACGAGTGAACCCTTCGGGCCCGCAACAGTAACTTCGCTGTCGCCGACCGTGATTGTCACTCCCGCCGGAATCTCGATGGGTTGTTTTCCGATACGACTCATTTGTCTCCTTTTGTTAATATTATCTATAATAATATCACACTTTAGTATTTTCCGCAAGAGGCCGCAAGGTTAAACCGCAAAAGCCACAACATCTCAGAACCCCCAGACAATCTGGGGGTTCTAATGCTAGCTACTATCGATTGCGACTATCTACGACGAATCAGATAAGCAAAGCTCACTACTGAAGTAAGAATTCCTATTACTACAGCCGTGACAACTGCTGCATTCATAGCCGAAGCACCAGCCATCGTTATGACACCAGTCTCAGGTGCTGAAGCTTCTTCGGCCGCTTCTTCACTTTCCTCATTAACACCAACTATGCCATAAGTCGAAAGATGTGTCGTGCTAAACTCAACCCAGTAGAAATACCAAGTTTCTGACTCGCCAGTTATCGGATCCACATAATCGTAAGTCTCAGCATTTAGATCGGCCTCAAGCCGCTCCACCTCATTCCCATCTTCATCAAAGTAGACAGCCTCAATCTTGTCATACTCAGCAAGCTGATTATATGTGTCTTCATCGATATCGATATAAACCCTCATATCAACATCGTTTACTTCTATTCTTACGCCATCCCGATCTACCATATTGATATCAATTGCACCTATAAGTTCGCCATCACCGGTCAATTTAAGTTCACTTGGATCAATCGTCTCCGCTGCAAGATCAGCCTTGCGATCTGCAATCAGTTCACTATTGAAATCTACATAAACTGCATAATCACCATAAAGCGCCTCAAGATAGTCATCCTTATAGTCAACCTGCTTCGGCCAAACTTCATATACGCCAGTATCTTCATTTAAATCTGCCTCATAACCAGGGACCAAATCTTCCTCAGCCGGCTCGACCAAGAAATCGCCGCCAGTAATTTCAACATTTATCCTACCCGCATCATTATTTAAGCCCGCAGTATAACCGCTCTTCAATGCAAAACCAATTTCTTCTTCAGTATACTTAGTCTTAAATCCAGTTAAACGCCCGTCTTCAATCGAAACGTTGACATTCTGTTCAAAACCAGCCGCAGTATTACCCAAATCATAGAGCACAATGTCGCCATTAATCTGAGTATTATAACCAGAAATAGAAACATTCATACTATTACCATAGTCAGTAGTAGTGCTACTATACGAACCCGCAATTAGAGTGATCGCCTCATTCGCCATACTTGGCATACCATTATAATTTACATCCAAACCATCACCTTCGACTGGATTTGACTGCACATTAATAGTACCCCCTTCAATCGTAATCTGACCCATTCTGGCCACAATGCCACCAGACAAAGTCCCACCACGCATTTCCAAGAACACTTGACCAGGCATATAAACTGCCGGATATCTATTGGAGATTAGCTGTCCCCCATGAATATAAAAATTCATATCACCAGTAGTATTATTACCAGCAAAAGCTGCATAATCAGCTACCACCTGACCACTTTCCATCGTAACGCGACCATTATTCAAGGCATATACACCATACATCGTCGGGTTAGTTGCACTAATGGTCACACCGTCAATCATTAGCTCCGCACCATCCACGCGCGCACCATAGCGCCCGGCCGTGATAATGCCACTACCACGCAACGTAAGCGATGCTCCGTCCGTGACATTGATGAAATCTTTGCCACTTACGCCATTTATGTCTTTATTAATTAATAGTGTTTTCTGAACACCTGACACCACAATTGTATCCGTCGTAGTAACAGATGTTGATTCTGTATCTGCGAGGCAGGTTTCCAACCCTTCCAGATCAGCCGCCACGCACTCGCCGTCAGCCCAGACTGCTGGCGCAAAAACACCCGAACCAGCAACTAAGGCAGCCGCTGATAAGACACGAGCTATTCTATATTTAGCCATTTTTTTCCTCCAATTACTAATTTAGATTATATATTGGCAAAATCCTTAAGTCAATAATATAAATAAGCAATTTAGGAGATTTTTCCACCAACAAAGTATTCATCGACTTAATCGGTGAATACTTTGCTTCATTTTCTATTATTTTTTTATCTTTTTACGCGACAGTACAATCATTGATAGCCCCATAATTACCGTCATTATACCGCCAATTGCATATTGTGTTAACGAAACGCCAACCGTAGCACTACCAACACGCCCCTTGGTAATCAGACCAGTATCCGGCGCAATCGGTCCACCACAACCTCCACCATCTAGGCAAGGGTCGAGCGGCTCTGGTTCATGCGTATTGGTAAATACAAACACAGCATCCTCATCGAGTACCCCACCGTCCGATTCATATCCATCTACATCTTCCTCAATTACACTATACTCATAGTATTCAGCATTTTCATCCGCCCTCGGCAAATCTGTCCATTCATAACGCCATTCATTCTTATCGCTAAGCGCAATCGTCCTATATTCTTCTCCGTTCCTAAGAAGGATAATCGCAAGTTCCGTCGGTCTAATACCGTCCCGGTCATCACTATCATCCCATACCTTCTCGACCGCAAGCGCTACGTCGCGAATTTTCTTATAACTATTCTTAATCACAAATTCTACTTTATCATTCTTACCAACCGTTTTTTCGATGTCATTATCGCCCGAAATAGTCAAGTCAAGCATATCTTCGAAATCAGCATTCGACTCCACAACTGTATATTTACCAGTCGGGATTCTACCAGTTACAGCATACTCATACACACCATCTTCGCCCCTCTCAAAATCGCTGAACATTATCTCTTGTGTTTCAAAATCTTCCGGTCCGGTCAAAGTAAACATCAATCCATTTCTAATTAATGCCTCCTCCGTAATACCAGATATTTCTTTTCGAATCTTCAGCGAGGCTGCCAAACTTCGCTTATTTACTACCGTCAAAGTTTTATTAGCATCATTCCAAATATACTTATCGCTTCCAGTTTTATTGAAAAGGCAAGTCTTATCGTAGGTATTTATTAATGTCGCCGTATCGGTATCAGCTAATACACTAGTGCAAACTACCTCTATCGCCGCCGAACCCTCTACTAAGTCATAACCTTCCAAAGTCTCCTTTTCGCTAATTACAAATTTAAAACTCTCTTCCTTTTCAATAGTTGACACGGGTACACTCTTGCTAACCATTCCATCTTCATCCGTCACTTTTTCTTTCTTATTAATCAAGAACGTTACGCCCTTCATCTCTTTGTACTGTTCATCGACCTTCTTGATATAGAATTTATCGGCACCACTATATCTAATCTCATCCGTAGCCTTCTTCCAACTATTAGTCACATCATATCCACTAACACTTCTAGTCCAACTACCCGCAATTGCATTATCCTCCCCATAGACCACAATCGTACTCTCGTTTTCACCAAATGCAGTCTCGCCCAATTTCGATTCCTGCACCGAATAAGTAATCTCTAGGCCATTATCATAACGATACAACCTCTCAAAGGTATACGACCAATCATTTACCTGAGAAATCATCACAGGCTGACCCACCATCCACGATTTAATCTCACCGTCATCATTAATAGTCTCAGCATGAAGCTCAATTGTCACTGCAGCTGGCCTGACTAACTCATTCCCTTCGCCAGTCCAAACCTTTTGTACAGTCAACTTTCCATCATTTTCCGGGTCATCATCATCCTCATTGATCAATTCTGGTATATGTTTATTCGTAATCACGCCATTCTCAACCGTCACGGTGTAATCATTATCACTCTTAAACTCCGTACATTTAATTGAATTTCCACTGCCACTACAAGAAGATGCCTCTACAATTTCATAGCTAATATCTTCACCATCCGTGGTTTTCAATGGCAAATGCTTGAACTCATAATTATCCTTATCCTCAAGCACCAGTTTTTCATATGCCACATACTTACCACTATTATTCCTTACCGCCACATAATAGTTTACATAATTCTTACGCAAGCCATCACGGTCATCATCATCATTCCAAATCTTAGCGGCAGTGATATTGCTATAAGGAATAGGTTCATTCTTGACTGTAAATGTGCGGCTCTGAACATCGTATTCATATCCATCCACCTGCGAAGTGCTAAATGAGAAGATATATTCGTAAAAATTTTTCAGATTATCAAGGTCAATAGAATTAAGCCTCTTGATTTTAGTAATGTTAATATTCGGCTCAGTAGAAATCGATCTGTAACCTTCTGGCGCATTAGTCTCCTTCAAAGTATATTCACCAGAATCCAAATTATTAAAGACAGCTTTACCCTCTGAATTAGTAGTTGCTGTAAAGACAGTGCCATCTTTAAGTTTCAATTCAAAAACTGCTCCCGAAAGTGGCTCTTTGGTGTCCTTGTCGATCTTTATAATGTTAAAGCTAGTACGACCAGTAACGCTTTCGGTAGCCGGCTTCCAAGTATTTTTAATAATAAGATCCTCAAGAGTCATAACGGTCCATCTACCAACCACAGCATGCTTACCATTGTTTTCCTCAGAATCATACTCAAAGAAGGCCTCTCTTTGATCGTCATAAGTAGCACCTTCAATAGCACTTTCTTCAACTGAATATACAATCGTTACGCCATTGTCGTATTTCGGAAGTTCGGTAAACGACCCCTTCCATTCGGTACCAGCGGTTACTTTTTTAGTTTGACCAGTCGAAACTTTTTTGCCATCGGCACCCTTCTTGAAAAGCTCAATTGTAATACTGCCAGGAAGGGTTTTGCCGCTTAGTACATTACCATCCACACCATACCAAGTTTTTTCAAAATCAACCTTAGTTTTTTCATCGAGGAATTTATTTATAACAGTAACAGAAGAAGCCGTATTACCAGAAACAACATAATAACCATCTTCCGTCTGAGCAGCATTTACCAAGCTACCAGTGCCATACGCTTCCTTATAAGTTATAGTAGGGTTCGTAGCATAGCCATTCTTCTCGGCTTCCTCTACGTAGTATTGCACGCCCGTATTTACGTTCACGACACGGATAACATCTCCTATATATAAAGTCTCAGCGATGTCGCCAGTTCCGTAGATATGTCCAGAACGGCTATACCTAATCGAACCATCGTCGTTATACACAATGTGCGATTCATACTCTGGGTTTTTCTCTCCGTAATAAATACGATAATCATACTCATATGGTTTTCCATCGGTACCAAGAAGATGCGCTGTGATTTTAAACGAATCATCAGTGTCAACCTCATTACCTTCCACATCGACCACTTTTTTCTGGATATTAATACCGCCCTTCAGAGTATTAGTAGCGGAAACCGAATCCATCCCTCTAAATTCTTCAATATTAGTAATGTTACCAGCCTCGTCGCGAGTGAAAAACACGTTCTTTAACACATTGTCGACAATCATTGGATGATAAACATAGTTCGTCAACTCGAAATGGCTATTTATATCATGTTCATCGAAATAATAATCGTGACCTTCTTCAAGAATAATATAAGTTTTACCATCAAACTCGTATTCAGTATGACCAGGTTTTAAGGCATTATAGTTTTGAGAAGCATTGCTTAGCATAACACCTGGTGCGATGGAAATATAATTGGTTAATTCCCAATCATTGTTCGCATTGAGATGGACATCCTTTTCATATTTAGCACCATCTTTATAAAAATCGAGCACTACTTCCTCAACCTCTTCTCGCTGCGATGGATCCAAAGAATCTTCCCAAATCTTCTTAAGCGTGAGTTTTTCATTCTTAAGTCCAACCGGTCTCGGATTATCAATATCTATAGTAGTTGGAATAGAAACTACGGTCTCGGTACCGGCATTACTCGTCGTAGTGGTAACGGTCGAATAGGTCAACGTTGGAAAATCGGTGTTAGTCTTTAGAGTATACGAACCATCTGGATTTTCTACTATAGAAGTCTTTTGTGAATCAGTGAGGCTATCGTAAGTCTTTTTACTATTGTTAAGGTCAGCAACAAGGTCGTATGATTCCTGTTTTGGCCAGACCAAGAAGGAAACCGTATAAGTCACGCCATCTTCTAACACGGTCGAACCAAGATTCCAATTGATACTACTATTAGTAGTAGTCGCCTGCGGCGCATTAGTCCAAACAGTGCCATCCCCATAACTACCGCCACTACGAGTATAAGTGAGATTAGAAATTTTTCCGTCAACTTTCATCGATGAAGTAAGGTCCGTAAGACCATCAGTCATCACAATATTAGTATAACCAACGCTTGACGATATCTCATCTACAATAGCCTCGAGCGCATCGATAAGAGCTTGAGTACTAGTGGCATCATAGAAATATCCAGCGTAATCTGATGATAATGCCGAATTGGCATTACCAGTGCCAGTATACGCATAGTTAATTAAACTTTTTAAACAAGTAATACCGCCGGTATTGTATGTATTACAATTAGGGCTGCTTCCCGTCGGTCCAAACGTATAAACTCCGTAAAAAGTATTTCCAGCAGCAACAATGGCGCGAGCATCATCGCTTGCATAACCCCATTCAGTCGCATAGTCGGTACTCACCGTGTGCCTATTGTTAGGACCAGTTTCCGGGCGAGTTTGATCGGTAGTCGGTTGACCATCAGTCAAAAGAATCACGAAGGTATTATCGTCTGGTTCAGCAGCACGTTTAGAGTCAGCGGCATCTTTAGCCAAGCTTAAAGCTTCCTCCCAGTTTGTCCCACTATTCGTAGTAAGACCGTTGATAGCATTTTTAATCGTCGTGCCATTAGTTGACCAATCCCAAGCCCTTGTACCGCCAGTCCCGAAATTAATGCCATATAATTCAATATTATCACTTATTTCTTCAGTATTATTAGCGAGGAGTTTATCAATAATACCATTGGTTTTAGTTAGTGCATTCTTTTCAGCCTCAAGTCTATTACCATCATAACCAGTAGCAGAATTTCTTATCATGCTACTGGATGTATCAATCAATAAAATCACATTAGATTTCGTGACTTCTTGGGTAACCGATGAAGATGCCTTGCCGGTAACACTAAGGCTAAGCGTATATGTGCCATCGCCATTGTCAACCAATTTCTTTTCGTGCGCAGGTGCATCGGTTAAACCCTTAGCAGACACAACAGTTGGTGAATCCGCAGCATCTGTAGCGCCCACCGCATAAACACTAATAATATCTAACGGCAAACTACCGACTGCAAGTAATGATGCTAAGAAAAAGCGCATCAATTTTTGCAGATTCTTTTTCACTTTTCCCAAAATAACTCCTTCGCTCTGTTATTATGATAACAAATTTGTCGCCATTATATCATACCCGTCAAACAGGGGCAACGATAAGCGTAATGACAAAACTGGCAAAACAAAAAAGCGGGTGGCAGAAACCTATTTCTAGGCTTTGCCAAACCCGGCTATTTTCGTTTTACCAAACCTTTACTAGTATTTCACCGCCCAGCCGATTCTTCTTGGCTTCTTTACCAGTCATCAAGCCCTTCGATGTTGACACGATAACCATACCTCGTCCAGACTTGATCGTAGGTATTTCATCTGCCGATGAATATACTCTTCGCCCTGGCTTAGACACCTTGGTAATCTCACTTATCTTAGCGTTCATACCAGGCTCATTAATTACGACATGTAATAGCTTCCGTGGAGTTTCTTCCACAATCTCAAAGCCTTTAACGTAGCCATTCTTAGCTAGAACTTCCACCAGACCAGCCTTAAGCTTAGAAGCCGGAACTAATATTTCGTTTTTGCCTACTATCACCGCATTACGAATTCGCGTGATAAGATCGGCAATTTGATCAGTAGATTGTATTGACATATTTCTCCTTTCTTACCAGCTACTCTTAGTTACGCCAGGAATCTCACCTTTCGATGCTTTTTCCCGGAAATTAATACGTGAAAGACCAAATCGACGCATGTAACCGCGTGGACGACCGTCCAGCATGTCACGATTCTTTAGTCTTGTCGGTGAAGAATTGCGTGGCAGCTTTTGTAGACCTTCAAGGTCACCTGCCATCTTCAACGCCGCACGTTTTTCTTTATACTTGTTATACATCTTTTGCCGTTTTTCATCGCGGAGAACTGCAGATTTCTTTGCCATGCTACTTTGTCTCCTTCTCAAACGGCATTCCGAATAGTTCTAGCAATTTTAGACTTCCTTCCTTTGAGCCATTTTTAATTATAAACGTTACTTCAAGACCATGTAGGACCGATGCATCCTCAAAAGTAATCTCTGGAAACACCGTCTGCTCCCTCAGGCCCAAGCTGTAATTGCCTTGCGCATCAAAAGCCTTACGTGAAACGCCGTGGAAATCACGCACGTGTGGTAAAGCAATATTAATTAAACGATCGACAAACTCATACATCTTATCATTTCGAAGAGTCGTGAGGTATCCAACTGGTGCACCCATGCCTTTTCGAATCTTAAATGTCGCAATTGATTTCTTTGCCAATCTAGACGTAGCTGCTTGACCCGTAATCTTAGCCAGTGTCAATGCCACCGTCTCGGTGAAGCGCTTGTCTTCACGTTTCTTACCAACTCCAGAGGAAACTACAACCTTTTCTAGTTTTGGAACCTGATTGATATTCTTTAGTCCCAGTTCCTTCTGAAGTTTCGCCTTAAATTCATTATTATAAAGAGCTTTAAGACGTGGTTGTGCTACGGTTTTAGCTGATTTTGCAGCTGGCTTTTCAGCCTTAACAGCCGGTTTTTCAGCCTTAACAGCCGGCTTTACAGCCTTTTTCGTAGCAGCCGTTTTCTTTTCCGCCATTACTTAGCTCCTTTCTTAGCTTTCTTATCCTTTTTGTCGTTGTCAACTTTTTTCACAGCCGACTTCACGTATTTTGAAGCCTCGACCAGCTTCAAATTAGATAAATCGATACCGATGTGGACTGTCTTCTTACCGCCAGTCGGGTTCAAATATGACTTCTTGACATGACGTTCGATTATATTGATACCTTCTAAGCATGCTTTACCAGCTTTGCGATCAATTTTCACAATCTTAGCAGTCTCGCCTTTGTGACTGCCAGCAATCACCGCAACCTTATCTCCAATCTTCAAACTTTTCATTAGAGTACCTCCGGTGCCAAGCTGATAATCTTAGTAAATCCAGCATCACGTATTTCCCTAGGAATTGGACCGAATACACGAGTACCCCTAGGAGTCTTGTCTTCGTTTACGAGCACTGCGGCGTTTTCGTCAAAGCGAATCGTCGAGCCATCCGGACGACGAATCGGAGCTACAGTCCTGACGATCACCGCACGAACCACAGCTTTCTTCTTCACGCCACCAGTCGGTGTCGCATCCTTCACTGAGCAAGTGACCACGTCGCCAACCTTGGCATAGCGAGCATGAGTACCACCTAGCACTCGAATCACTCCAAGTTCCTTGGCGCCACTGTTGTCAGCTACTTTTAATCTTGTTTCTTGCTGTATCATTATGCTTCCTCCCCTTCTTCAGCCGGTTCTGATTTTTCGGCTCGCTTCGATTCTTCAGCTTTCTTAACTTCGGCAATCTTATCTGCGCCTACTTTTTCCGGCAACTCAACCTCATTCACATCGTCTTTTAGTTCAACCCTGCCACGAGAACGCTCGAGCACCTTGACTAAAGTATAAGCCTTAGTCTTAGATATCGGACGAGTCATTGCAATTTGCACTTTATCACCCTCATGAGCCTCGTTCTTTTCGTCATGCGCAGTGTATTTACGAGTCTTCGTATATTGCTTACGATAGAGTGGATGAGTTTCCCTACTCACGATAGAGACGGTAATGGTCTTATCGCGCTTTTCACTAGTCACAATACCAATTAAAGTGTGTGCCATTTTAAAACTCCTCTTTCTTAATTATTTTGCATTTCATCGGCAACTTATGCGAAGCAAGCCTTAGGGCTTCCTTTGCCTGTTCATCGGTCACGTCTGCAATCTCAAACATCACAGTACCAGCTTTTACTTTAGCTACAAAGAACTGTGGTTCACCTTTACCAGAACCCATTTTTACGTCAAGTGGTTTCTTGGTAACCGGTGTATGTGGGAAAATTCGAATCCAAATTTTACCACCACGCTTAATGAAACGAGTAATTGCCTGACGTGCGGCCTCGATTTGCTTTGAAGTGACACGTTCGTTATCAAGCGACATCAAACCATAATCACCAAAAGCCACCGTGTTGCAACGCGTAGCTACACCCTCGTTCTTACCCTTGCGCACCTTGCGGTGAGCAGTCTTTCTTGGAAGTAAAATTGCCATCTTATTTCTCCCCCTTATAGATCCAAACCTTTACACCCACAATTCCGGCAATCGTCGGAGCGTGATGACAGTAAAAATCAATGTCAGCACGCAAAGTGTGTAGCGGCACTGAACCTTCAATAAACTTTTCTCGACGACTCATCTCGGCGCCGTTTAGACGTCCAGAAACCTCGATACGAACACCTTTAGCTCCAGCATTCATCGTAGATTGTAGAGCCATCTTGACCGCACGGCGGAAATTCATACGCTTGCCAAGTTGGAAACCAATGTTTTCTGCAACTAATTTTGCATTCAGTTCTGGCTTCTTAACTTCCTCGACATTAATACGAATCGGCCCTTTGATCATCTTTTCGAGCTCCTTTTTCAGCTCATTGATTCCGGCACCCTGCTTACCAATCACGCTACCAGCCTTAGCTGTTAGAATCGTAATCGTAGTAAGATTTGCCGAACGCTCTATACCGATTCGCGCAATTGTTGGACGAGATTTATATCTGTCCTCAATAAATTTGCGAATCTTGACGTCTTCCACTAGCCAATGGCGAAAATCTGATTTCCGAGTGAACCACTTCGAAGACCAATCTTTGCTGACCTGGAGACGGTAAGAGATGGGATTAACCTTCTGACCCATATTACTTTTTCTCCTTCTTCGCTCCTGCTTTAGGGCTAGCTTCGGCCTTTCCAGCAGTTTTCTTTACTTTTTCTTCGCCTGCGACCTCGACGAATATATTACTACTAATCTTCTCGTATGGAAGCGCACGCCCGCGTGAAGCTGGCTTGTATCTGCGCATCCTAGTACCACTTGTGACAAAAATTCGAGCAATCCTGATACTTTTCGGATCAATCGAAACCTTAGTGTTATTCAATAAATTAGCATTCGCTGACTCTACAGCCTTTAGCACTGCTCTTGCAGCACGCCTTGGTGTATTTTCTAGAATCACCACAGCATCAGCCACATAACGATCTCTCACGAGAGATGCTACAATGCTGGTCTTTCTCGGCTGAGAATCGATACCTTTCTCATATGCATGTGCAAAATATGTTTCCGCCATAATTAGTTAGCTCCTTTCTCAGCTGCAGCAGCTTCGGCCGCCTTCTTACCACCATGGCGTTTAAATTTACGAGTTGGCGCAAATTCACCAAGCTTATGACCCACCATGTTTTCCGATACGAACACCGGGACATGAACCTTACCGTTGTGCACAGCAATTGTTCGGCCAACCATTTCAGGGGAAATAGTTGATTGCCTTGCCCAAGTCTTCACAATGGTGCGATCTTCGCTGGAAAGTGCGGCAATCTTCTTTGCGAGTTTGAAGTCCACAAATGGACCCTTCTTAAGACTCCTAGACATTATTTCCTCTTTCCTTCGTGGCGACTGCGCACGATCATTTTATTGGTTTTCTTATTGTGACGAGTTCTGTAACCAAGCGTGAGCTGACCCCACGGAGTACGCGGAGCTTTACCAGAACCGTGACGACCACCGTCACCACCACCGTGTGGGTGATCCGTAGCATTCATCACGACACCACGTACGGTCGGACGAATACCCTTGCGACGACGACGACCCGCCGCTCCGATCTTTACATTCTGATGTTGCAAATTCGAAACTGTACCAATCGATGCCTCGCACTCGCTTAGCACCTTACGTACTTCACCGGATGGCATCCTAAGTGTAGCATAGCCATCTTCCTTAGCCATTAGCTGCGCCGAAGCTCCTGCTGCACGTACCATTTGTGCACCCTTACCAGGAGTAAGCTCCACTGCGTACACGAACGTACCCACTGGAATATTCTCAAGTGGCATTCTGCTTGATTCTTCGACTTCTATCTCTTTACCAGTCTTAAAAGTAGTCCCTTTTACCATCTTGGTATCAGCAAGCACATAATAATATGTACCATTTTCGTCCTTAACTCTTGCAATCCGAGCCGAACGATTTGGATCATACTCAATCTCTTCAACCGTAAAAGTCAAATTTTCCGGTAATTTGTAAGTCAAAATTCGGTAATGGCGCTTTACACCACCACCACGATGTCGTACCGTGATACGACCTTGATTGTTTTTACCCGCCTGCTGTCTCTTGGCAAGGGTCAAAGACTTCATTGGCTTCTTGGTCGTAATCTGATCAAAATCTTGTGTAGTCTTCTGCCTTTGCGCCGGTGTGACTGGGCGGTAAGCCTTAATTGTCATTATTTATTCTCCTTCCCTGCATTCTTGTCCGCCTTCTTAGCTACTTTATCAGCTTTTTTGGCTTCCTTTGCGCTGGTTTCACTTTCGGGTTCATCAAATACCTTAATCGAATCGCCCTGCTTTAATCTTACGTAAGCAAATTTCTTGTCCTGACGGTGAGTAATGCCTGGATAAGCATGCTTACCTTTGCTGAATTTAGTCTTCTTGCCGTCACGAATCAGAGTTCTGACATCAGTTACTGTGACGTTAAACTCTTTCTCAACCATTTTAGCAATTTCTTGCTTACCCATGGTTTTCTTAACTGGAAAAACGTAAATCCGGTTAGTTTGCTCCAAATAACTCTTCTCAGTAGCTCGAGGTTCAATCAGATGAAGCTGAATATTGGTATTATCATTCTTTGCCATCTTACTTCTCCTTTCCTAGTAGCCAATCTTCAGTCGCTTTAAGAGCTGATTCTGAGAATACGATCGCATCTGCATTTAAAATATCAAAGACATTTAAATACGTAGCACGCACTAATTTTACATTTGGTAAATTATTGGTCGAACGTAGAACTTCAGGAGTCTTCTCGTTAGCTACAGCTAAGACATTCTTGCCTTCAAGTTTCATGTCCTTCAGAACCTTCGCAGCTGTCTTAGTCTTACCATCTAGTTTCACGGTCTTGTCAAGTATAAATACCGCTTTATCAGCGTTCTTCATCGAAAGTGCCTGCCTTACGGCGAGCAACTTCGACGACTTGGCCAATTTCTTAGTGAAATTTTCCTCACCAGTGCGACCAAATGCCACGCCACCATGTCGCCAAATTGGGTTACGGGTCGAACCGAAACGTGCTCTACCAGTACCCTTCTGCCTCCATGGCTTCTTGCCACCGCCACTTACCTCGCCACGCTTCAAAGTTTTAGCGTGGGAGCTTCGTGAGTTAGCAAGATAAGAATCATAAGCGAGCTTGACGAGTTCATGATTTTCTACGGTCAACCCGAAAATATCTTTATTCAAAGTAGCCATATTACTCCTTTCCCTCCACACTTACGATACCTTTGTTTGGACCAGGCACTGCGCCTTTCAGTCCAATCAAATTTTTCTCAACGTCAATGTAAGATACCACCAAGTTCTTCACCGTCACTGTATCGTGACCCATCCGACCAGGCATTTTCTTGCCTTTCCAAACTTTCTGTGGATACATCGAACCGATTGAACCAACCTTACGAATATCTCCCTTGAAACCGTGAGTATTGCGTGATTCATTAAAATTATGGCGCTTCACCGTACCAGCATAGCCTTTACCCTTGCTAGTACCGGTTACTGCAACCTTATCACCTAATTTAAAGCTCTCGACCGTGAGGCTATCACCTAGCTTCATACCTTCTGGAATCTCCGAAACTCTGAATTCCCTTAGGACTTTAGGATTAATATTTTCACCGGCCTTTTTAACGTGACCGGAAACCGACTTGCTCAGATTCTTACCCTGACCGTAGCCCACTTGCACAGCATTATAACCATCGCTATCGATAGTCTTTATCTGAGTCACTGTGCACGGACCGGCTTGCAGAATTGTAACAGGAGTCACAATACCATCATCACCGATGATCTGGGTCATACCAATTTTGGTGCCGAGAATGACTTGCATTCTATTCCTTTCTTTTATTACTTTTTACTCCACGCGCCCTATAAGCGCTCCTAAGGAGTTTTACCTCTGTACAACAGGTAAAACTGCACTATTAAAACTAGACTTTTAGGCCGGTTTCCGCTTGTTATAACCACGGACCTCACCTTATGTCTAGGTAACTACCACATTATATCACGAATTTTCCCCCTTGCCAACCCCTAATTTTGACAAAATTGGCAGTTTTAGCAAAATGAAAAAGAGCGCCGATATAGCTAGCGCCCTTCTCATGCACACAGAATGAAATAGTAAATAACGTGTTACTCCGGCCAATAAGTATTCAAATAGTTCAGCTCTGCCTGTGAATACTTAGGAAAGTAATCTCGTAAGAAGTATTTAACCCTCTCTGCATTGTAAATCAGGCTATACACTCCCGCAATAAACAATTCGTATTCAGCAGTAGTAAAAATTTTTGAAATACTATAATCAGGTCCCACATTCGCAACCCACTCGATTACCCTTCTCTGTTCAGGAGACCAAATTATCTCCATAATCTCGTTAAGTTTATTATCCAACCTAGAGTAATCATAAGACTCATACTGCCTCGAAAATGCTAAAAGAATCGGAAACGGAAGAAGACGTTTAATCTCTCTCGTCACACGAACGCGTTTTTCGACACAATCATCGTCAAGATAGGCAGAATAACCACCACTATCACGAATAAGGCAATTGACGGTTTTTTTCACATAAGACCCTTTTTTAAACCAAAGTGCTGCACGACTGGCGGCGAAGAGAAAAACTTCATAATTTTTGAAACTATAAGTTTCTCTAATGTAACCGGCATCAATGATTGCGTTATAGATTCGATCGCAAACAACAGACCAAGGGTCACAACCACCACCGTTACGCTTCGCCTTCTTCAGGCAATCGCGAATCTGTTTTCCAAGGAAGCAATGCTCTCTTCTGGCTTTTTTTAACCAATAAGACAACGGACGTTTCAGCTTTGATGCAATACCCTTCAGAAGTTCATAGTCCTCCTGAGAAAGGTTGAGCTCTTCAAGGCTGAAGTCTTCTGCTCTCTTGCAGAATAGCACTTCATTCTTTTTCATATACTTTACCTCCAAAATCATGTTCATTCCATTCTGTTAAGCAACACGATTTCTACCCCTGTGCAAAGGCAGAAATCGCTATAACCATATTATAGCATATAAACAGATAAAAGTCAATGGCTAAACCATTGATTCTAGATAACTGTCAATAAACCCATCAATCTTTCCGTCTAATACTGCCTCCGGGTCGGTCTCTTCATATCCCGTGCGCGTATCCTTTACTAATTTATATGGTTGTAGTACGTAATTTCGAATTTGCTGTCCCCATCCAGCCGATTCCCCCGCCCGCAGTTCTCCAATCGTCGCCGCATGCTGTTCCATCTGCATTTGCGCCAATTTCCCCCTCAAAATCTCCATCGCTTTCTCTTTATTCTGGTGCTGACTCCGCTCGTTCTGAATCGCCACCACCGTATTGGTTGGTAAGTGCGTAATCCTCACCGCCGAATCGGTCGTATTTACCCCCTGTCCACCGTGTCCACCACTATGATATACGTCAATTCTAAGATCTTTCTCATCGATTACCACCTCATCCGATGTCTTAATCACCGGTAAAATTTCCACCAGCGCAAATGAAGTCTGTCTCAAATTATTCGCATTAAACGGCGAAAGCCGCACCAAGCGGTGCACGCCGTGCTCAGACTTCAAAAACCCGTATACGTTCACACCAGAGACTTCATATACAACAGTTTTAATTCCAGCCTCCTCCCCGACGACCTTCTCAAGACAGCTAACCCTAAAACCCTTCTTCTCGAAAAACCTTAAATACATTCGCTCGAGCATCCCGGCCCAATCCATCGCCTCGGTACCACCAGCCCCGGCCGTAATCCGGACAATCGCATCATTCTTATCATATGGACCCTGAAATTTCAAAGCTTTCTTTAATTCCGCCAGTTCCTTCTCCATCGCCGAAATCTGCTCGTCAAATTCGCCCTCCATGCTCTCATCCGATATTTCCATCAATTCACCCAAATCTTCAATCTGCGCCTTAAGCAATACGAACGGCTCCGTCTCATCTCGCAAATTCGCTAAATCTTGATTTAATTCCGTCGCTTTCTTAACATCTCGCCAAATCTCTGGCTCCGCCACCTGTTTCTCCAAATCAGAAACTTGTTTCAATTTCTCTTCAATCCCTAGTCTTTCATACAACTTCAGAAAATCTCCCCTCAAAACATCTAATCTTTTCTGTAAATCTTGCATAAAACTATTATACCACTCTATTTAGTCACAGCGCGACTAAATAGTCATCAATAAAAATCAAGTCGAAATTCACTTCCGACTTGATTTTCTTACTGGCCTTTTCTACTGAACTCTTTTCCTCCGGAAAAGAGTTCAAGGCCTAAAGAATGTGCCAGGTAAGATCGCGCGAGTTAAACTCTAGGCGCATTTGCTCCCGG
Organism: Candidatus Saccharimonadota bacterium; assembly: GCA_017510425.1. GTDB lineage: Bacteria > Patescibacteriota > Saccharimonadia > Saccharimonadales > Saccharimonadaceae > Nanosyncoccus. Next base: position 18,597 of record JAFWNJ010000012.1, on the reverse strand, counting down.
CCAACCAAGATGTCGAAAATATGAAGTGCCACCCCACCCACAAAACGTATTTGTGTGCGGAGAAGCTCTGTTATTTCGGTTTCAGATTCCCCACGTCGCCTAAAAGTTAGTGGCTGACACGGTGTCATCTCATACCCAAACAGAGCCATTACCTCGACCCGTTCTTGGTTGTTTTTGTTAAAGTTTTTCATAAAGACTCCTTTAAATTAAATTTATTAGAGTCATTTATGTGAGCCGCTACTTTATTGGCTCATAGCTACGCCTGCAAATGACAAACAGTCGCAACCTTTTAACTTTTCTCAACATCAGTGACCGAAGTGTAATGTGAGCAATTTAATTATAACATTATTTTTAATATAGTGGTTCCAATGGGGTTGTTTTTACACAGGGAATATAGTAGTATCTTCCCATGGGGTTGACACTTTACAATTAAGAGCGATTTGAAGAAAGGAGGTTTATGGAAGTTGAGGTTGAAAACATAAAAGTTACAATCAAACTGAAAATTGCCCCTCGTAAGAAGAGCAATTAACAAAACCTGCTATTATTCTAACGCACACCAATTTATACGTCAACCCCATATTTAATATATCAAACTTATGAATATTTGGCAACAATTACCTAAACCATTTTTAATTCTGGCGCCTATGGAAGGCGTGACGGATATTTTGTTTCGTCAAGTTATTGCCAGTGCTGGCCGCCCAGATTTATTTTTCACGGAATTTACCAACGTGTCAAGTTATGCTTCCGAAAAAGGTCGCGCGAATGCTCTAGAGAGGCTCCAAATCGCCCCTACTGATCCACCGATTATTGCTCAGATTTGGGGCAAAAATCCAGACCATTTCTCGGAAGTTTCATCCGCGCTTTTATCGCTCGGTTTTTCAGGGGTAGATCTCAATTTTGGTTGTCCCGATAAGCACGTCAATAAAGCTGGTGGTGGTGCCGCTATGATTAAGACCCCAGAACTCGCCGTAGAGTGCTTTCGTAATGCGCATAAAAGTACCGAATTGCCAGTATCAATCAAAACCCGCCTCGGCTGGTCAGACCTTAATGAATACAAGACCTGGCTCTCGATCCTCCTCGCCGAACACCCAGCCGCCCTTACCGTACACCTTCGCACTAAGAAGGAGATGAGCAAAGTTCCCGCACACTACGAACTTATTCCAGATATTATCAAGCTCCGTGACGAAATTAGTCCCGAGACCAAATTAATCATCAATGGTGATATAAGAGATCATGCTCACGCCCTAGAGTTACATCAACAATACCCCGAGGTTGACGGCTTCATGATTGGCCGCAGTGTCTTTCAAAACCCATATTGCTTCACCGATCACATCCCTACTCGGAAAGAGTTGATGGAACTCTTGAAACTACATTTAGATTTATATGAAAAGTATACGAATGGGTTTTTAAGGAGCATAGCGACCAACGGGGAGCTCCTAGCGAGCGCCACCCGTAACGACGGGCTGGCGCGAAGCGGCGACGAAAAAACCTATTCGTATACTTCCTCATATGAACCTTTGAAGCATTTTTTCAAAATCTACGTCAATAATTTTCCAGGCGCCAAAGAGCTTCGCGCCAAACTCATGGAAACCCACTCTGTTTCTGAGGCCTGTGAAATCATTAAAAATACATAATTTAACCATTTACAGAAGCATCACTGCAATCCCGAAATTGCTTTTATTCCCAATCCATAGTAAGATTATTTCATGAAAATTGGTTTATTTGACTCCGGCATCGGCGGAACTACCATCTTAAACGCCATCCAAGAAATCCTTCCAGACGAAGAGTACAAATATATCGCCGATTCCAAGAACTGCCCGTACGGCGAGAAATCCGACAGAGAGTTGCGGCAAATTGTCACTAAAAATGTCAAAACGCTCCAGAAATGGGGTGCCAAAATCATCGTCGTTGCCTGTAATACCGCCACGACAAGGTGTATCTCTTACTTAAGAAAAAAGTTTCCAGAACTACAATTCGTCGGCACCGAGCCAGCCATCAAGCTCGCTGTTCAGTCTGGCGCCAAGAACATCTTGGTCATGGCCACTCCAGGCACCATTAGATCCGAGCGACTTCGTTATCTCCTCAAGAAAAACCAAAAATCAAATCAAACTATTAAGCTACTCGCCTGCCCTGGGCTCGCTGATTTAATTGAGAAAAACTACCCGTCACACAATCTCGAGCCAATCACAAACTATCTCACGACATTATTTGAAGAAATTGACCAGACCCCAGATGCCATTGTTATCGGTTGTACACACTATTTGCTCATCAAGGATCAAATTCGGATGTTCTTTTCGAACTCTAAGCTTATCGACGGGAACGCTGGCATCGTTAAAAGGGTCCAAGACTTAAAAAATGTATTATAATTATAGTTATGAAAATACTATTACTTGGCTACGGCAAAGAAGGAAAATCCGTAGAGGCCTACTTCAAAAAACATTACGATAATCTCGAGTGTCGCATTTACGAGAACTTCAATCCAAACGAACTTAAAAAAGAAGATTTCTCATCTTTTGATTATGTTTTTCGTAGTCCCTCCGTCCCGCCTTTTCATTTGAAGAACGAAACCTCAGTTACGAAGTATTTCTTCGACCATTGCCCCTGCCCTATCATCGGTGTTACCGCCACCAAGGGTAAAGGTACCACCTGCTCATTCATTAAATCCCTGCTCGATGCCAGTCACCAAGATGCCCACCTCGTTGGCAACATCGGCGAGCCTGCCATCGATAACCTAGACGACCTCAAGGAAAACTCGGTTATAGTCTATGAATTATCCAGCTTCCAACTCTGGGATTTAGAAGAGTCCCCTCATATCGCCGTAGTCGGAACCATCGAACCCGACCACTTAAACGTCCATAACGGCTATGATGATTACATTAGTGCTAAAACCAACATCTGTCGTTATCAAACTCCAGATGATTACCTAATTTACTATAGTAAGAACCCCGAATCCGTCAAAATCGCAGACAAAAGTCCAGCCCAGAAAATCCCCTATCCATTTGATCTACCCGAAGACATAAAAAGCGCAGTCAAAATTCCCGGTGAGCATAATCTAAATAATGCCATGGCTGCTCTCGCCGCCGTAGCCAGCTATAAAAATATCTCACCAGATGAATACTTAAAACAATACCAAGACGAAATCATCCAGGGCTTAGCTAGTTTCAAAGGTCTACCACATCGGCTCGAATTCTTACGTGAACTAAATGGCATTAAATATTACGATGACAATTTCTCCACCAATCCATCTTCCACTAGAGTAGCTGTCAACGCCTTCCCCAACGACAATCTCATCGTCATCATCGGCGGTCGCGATAAGACCGACAATCAAGATTTGCCCGAAATCTACGAAATCTTGCAAGCCCCCCAAGTCAAATCCATCGTTCTAATCGGCGAATCCGGGCACGCTCTAGCCGCAAAATATCAGGATAATAGATTTATTGTCACAGAGTCTCTACAAGAAGCTATTAATGAAGCTCGTGAGTCAGCCGAAAGACTCAAACCCGCCATCGTCTTAATGTCACCTTCCGCTGCATCCTTCGACATGTTTGAGAATGTCTACGATCGAGGTAGCCAATACAAATCTCTAATTGCTAATTTGTAGACATTGAACAAACCAAACCAATTAGAAATTCAACCTATTTTCCAGTTCATTTATCACCGCTTTTTCCACCGATGACACTGCCGCGAAACCCTTAATTCCTGACCCCGCAAACTCTCGTGCTAGCTCAATCATCTTGAACTTATCAATCCCTTTAATCAGATTCGGCATATCATCATAGCGCTCAATCGTCTCGTTGGTAAAGTAACTATCCGCATAGTAATCTGCAATCTGCCCTACCGTTTGTGCCCCCATCTGGAATCTACCCAGCGCATACGATTTCGCCGCTAGAAAATCCATGTCCAGGATTTCACCATTTAATGTTTTCATTAGCTCAGTTTGGATTAACTCGAACAGCGCCTCGGCATTTTCCACGTTCACTTCCCCGTCGAAATCCCAATACGAATTATGCGCATTCGATGCCACCGACGACCCCATCCCATATACCAATCCTCGCTTCCTTGCGGCTCCGAATATTTTCGAATTCATTGTCCCGTTTAGGATATGGTTGAGACAATTCATCGCAAAGACCTCGCTCGGCTCCAAATGTCTAGGCGTTACCAAGGAAAAGCCGAAGGTAATGTTCGAGGCATCTTTTCGCCTGATTGACACTGCATCAGACGAATGTAGATCCGAAAGCGGAATCTCAAATTTCTCCCCTTCTCTTAGCTTCCAATCGTTTAAAGTCTTAATGATTTTATGTTTGCGCCCACGTATCTTACCAGCAATGATAAACATCATATTCTTCGCCGTATGCGTGCGCCTGTAGTGTTCCCGAATATCCTTCAGCTCGATATTACTAATAGTCTTGATTCTCTCCGGCAAATCTAAAATATCCTCGCCTACCGCCTGCTGCACCCGCGGCCACAATAATCTATAATAATCATTCATGTAGCCAGTTAGTTCCGACTTCACATTGGCTTTCTCCGAACGTAGCTCCTCCTCGTTAAATCTCGGCTCCGCGATCGAGACTTGTTGCAAATCCATTATCCTTTCCCACTCGAAATCCGCACATTCCGTCTCGTAGCATACCGAAATATCCGATGTCCAGGCATTATGATAGGCACCATTCTTCGTAAACTCCGCCTCGAAAGCCTGCTCATCCTTAAATTTCGCATTCGCACCGAAGGCTAAATGTTCCACTAAGTGTGGTATCTCATAAACATCTTTATTCTTGGCATACATCATCCCGGCCCGGAACTGAATCCTAGTCGACATCACACTTGCACCAGGAACATCTATTAGAAGCCCCTTTGCACCATTTTTAAGCGTTATCTCTTCAACTGAATGTTTCATCTATTATTCCACCGCCATCCACGAAGAAACTATCGTTTCTTATGGTTAGATCTTTTCTTCTTCGATTTAGCTTTCTTCTTCTTGCTCTTTACCACAGTACGCTTTGGAGCGGACTTCCTAAATTCATCGTCCAAGTTCTTCTCGCCTTTAGATATTTCGTTAACACCTCGCTCAGTCTGAGTCTCAGCCATCTTAGTCAGCTCGGATTCGTATTCCTCGCCATCCATTGCATTATCAGCCGCAGCTTCAGCCGGAGTAATCGTGAGCAAAATCTTCAGTACTTCTTCACGCAAGTTTCTCTGTAGTCCATCGAACAGCTTCTGGGATTCCGAGCGGTACTCTACTAGTGGGTCTCTCTGCCCTACTGAGCGCCAATGAATCCCCTCGCGCAGGTGCTGCATATTCTCAAGATGTTGCATCCACAGAGTATCTAGGACTTTAAGATACACTTCGCGCTCCACTTTACGCATAGTCTCCGACCCAAACTCGTCTTCCTTCTTGCTGTAAGCCTCTTCGACCGCCTCGAGCGCCAATTTCTCACGCTCCTTCTCTTTGCGCTTCAGCCCAATACCATGAATTAGGTCATCGTCAAAATCAAACACCGCCTTAAATTCTTCGTCGAAATTCTTATTCACCCTTGATGAGAATTCAGTCAGCATCTTCACCTCGTCGCGCATTAATCTCTGAATCTCCGGATAAATATCGTCACCCTCCAGAATCTTCCGGCGCATCATATACACAACCTTGCGGTGCCGATTAATCACGTTATCGTACTGCACCACATTCTTACGTGAATCAAAGTTAAATCCTTCGATTCTCTTCTGGGCTGCTTCAAGGGTCTTCGAAATCGCTTTAGTCTGAATCGGCGTATCCTCATCCACACCTAGTCTCGTCATTAACATCTTTACTCTATCACCCTGGAAAATTCGCATCAAATCGTCTTCACAGCTAACAAAGAACTGTGTCGTGCCAGGATCGCCCTGACGTCCACCACGACCTCTTAGCTGATTGTCCACTCGCCTGGAATCATGCCTCTCCGAACCAATCACCACTAGCCCGCCCAGTTCACGTACGCCCTCACCCAGCTTAATATCTGTACCACGCCCCGCCATGTTAGTAGCTAGCGTAATCGCACCCTTCTCGCCTGCCTTCGCAATAATCGCTGCTTCACGCTCATTGTTCTTCGCATTCAATATTTCATACGGCAAATTATACTGGTCTAGGTATCTCGCAATCTCTTCGTTATTGGCAATCGAGCCAGAGCCAACCAATACCGGCTGACCCTTCTTATGATATTTCGCAATTTCATCCGCAATCGCCTTCAGCTTACCAGCCTTCGTCTTATAAATTAAATCATCCTTATCCACACGAATAATCGGTTTATTCGGTGGTATCTGCACTACGTCCAGCGCATAAATCTGCTGGAATTCTTCCGCCTCCGTGAAAGCCGTACCCGTCATACCAGATAACTTCTTATATAACCTAAAGAAATTCTGGAACGAAATCGTGGCCAGTGTCATCGATTCTTGCTTTACCACCACGCCTTCCTTCGCCTCAATCGCCTGATGTAATCCCTCATTATAGCGCCGCCCCTGCATTAAACGACCAGTGTGCTCGTCCACAATAATCACTTCGCCAGAATTTGTTACCACGTAATCCTTATCACGCTTGAAGATAACTTCGGCCCGAATTGCCTGTTCCAAATGATAGACCAGTCTCATATTCTTCGTCGAATATAGATTGTCGACTCCCAGTATCTCCTGAACCTTCTCAATCCCCTTATCCGTCAAGGTCACCGAACGCCTCTTCTCGTCGAAAATATAATCTTCTGGTGTCAGCCTCGCCGCCACCTTCGCAAATTGATAATAGCTCTCCGGATTGTCTCCTGCCGGTGCACTGATAATCAGCGGTGTCCTCGCCTCATCAATCAAGATCGAATCCACCTCATCCACGATCGCAAAATTCAACTCCCGCTGGCGCAGGTATTGCACCTCGCTCGCCATGTTATCACGCAGATAGTCAAACCCGAACTCATTATTGGTACCATAGGTAATATCCGCATTATAAGCTTCCTTACGTGTACAGGGTTTCAGATGCAAAAACCTCTCATCATCATGCCCCTCATTCTCATAATCACTATCATAAATAAACGAAGCCTCATTAATAATCACGCCTACCGATAAGCCCAAATAGTCATAAATCGGTCCGTTCCATCCCGCATCACGCTGCGCCAGATAATCGTTCACGGTCACTACATGCACACCACGCCCAGTCAAACCATTAAGATAAGCCGGGAGCATGGCCACGAGAGTCTTACCTTCACCAGTCTTCATCTCGGCTACCGCGCCTTCATGTAGTACCATACCACCAATCAGCTGCACATCGTATGGCCTAAGCCCTATCGTACGCTTCGCCGCCTCCCTAGCTACCGCGAAAGCATCAGGTAGTAAATCATTCAAAATCTTCTTATCATCAATCGGGGCACGCTTCTTGCCGGTCTTATTAATACCCTGCTCGGCTCTTGCGGTCTTAAGAGCTTTATCAATCTTCGCCCGAAAAATATCAGTCTGAGCTTGCAAATCTTCATCGCTCATCGCCTCATATTTAGGCTCTAGCTTAGTAATCTCTTGCGCTCGCTTCCAGAGCCTCTTTAAGGTCTTCTTCTGGGCATCACCAAACACCCCTTGTAAGAATTTCGTAAGTGCAGTCTTATCTGCCAACTTGTCTGTCGGTTTCTTTTCTTTTCGTGCCATATTAACTCCAATTTCCCCCTATTTTACCACATTATTTTCTCTTAATAAAGAGACCTTTTAATCCTCTTTTCTGGCGATGTGGTTGCACCTCTAATTTATATCTACGAATCTGACCAAGCAGCTTCGCCTCCACTAAATCCACCCCCGCAAATACGTTAGTACATTCATCCCGCGCTGCGATTACCTTGCCACCAGGAATCTCCATTGCTGCCGAAATCTCGTACTTGTCGCTATTCTTGCTTTTCCCGATTTCCGCCACTACTATTTTACAAACAATGTCCTTCTTGTAGCCCCTCGGCATGTACCTATCCAGCTTGCCGATTCTTTTCTGAGCATACTTCTTAAACGGCTCTTCTATCCTGTAACCATTACCAGTAATATCGATTTTTTCTATCATTTTATTCCTTTCATAATTCTTCTTTACCACCTAGATACGGCTGCAAAACTTTCGGCACTTTTAGTTTCCCACCCTCTACGGCATAGTTTTCCAGTATCACCACCAAAGCCCGCGCTAATGAAATAGCCGTCCCATTGAGAGTATGTACAAACTCAATCGTACCATCCTTACGCCTCACCCTGCAGTTCACCGACCGAGCCTGGAAATCGGTACAGTTGGAACACGAAGTAATCTCCTGATATTTCTGATTCACCGGCGACCAGTATTCCATGTCATACTTCTTCGCCGCTGGCGCCCCGAGATCCCCCGCCGCTATATTAATAATATGGTACGGCACCCCCAGCTCTTGCCAAATCTCTTCCTCAATCGTCAGAATCTTCTCATGAATCTCCTTACTCTGCTCTGGCAAACAGAAAGCATACATCTCCAGCTTATTAAACTGATGTACTCTAAATAGCCCCCTCGTATACTTACCAGCTGCCCCCGCTTCCTTACGAAAACACGGCGAATACCCTGCATAGAATAGCGGCAGCTTATCCTCATCAATAATCTCATCCATATGGTAACCAGTAAGTGGCATCTCGGCCGTCGCGATTAAGGCTAAATCCTCACCTTCGATATAATACTCATCCGACTGCTCCGAGCTTCGCGGATTGAATCCACACCCCTCCAGTACTCTACCACACACCATATCCGGCACCGTCATGAAGGTAAAGCCGTGCTCAAGTACTTTCGATAGTCCATACTGTAACAACGCATTCTCAAGTAGGGCCAAGCCACCCTTCAGGTAGTAGAACTTCGCCCCCGCGACCTTCGCTCCCCTTTCAAAATCCAGCCAATCCCGGCTCACCGCATAATCCAGATGGTCCACACCAGTCTTGTGATGTTCACCCCATTTTTTCACCTCTACTGAGCATTCTTCACCCCCTAGCGGCACGTCATCGAAAATAATATTAGGCACCGTCTTCAGGGCTTCATTTAACCTAGATTCGGCAGATGAAAGCGCGCTTTCTTTCTCCGCCAGCTCTTCCTTAATCGCCTTACCGCGCTCAATCAGCTCCGCTGCCGGCTTGCCACCCTTCATCTTCGCCGCAATCTCATTGCGTTCCTTACGTAGTGTCTCTACTTCAATCAGTACCTTCTTGCGCTCGTCATCAAGCTTCAGGATATCACCAATGTTTGTTTTATACCCCTTTTCTCTCGTGGATTTCTCTACCAAATCCAAATTTTCTCGAATAAATTTTATATCTAACATGATATAGCCATTATACACTATCTTTGCATTATTTTAAACCGGCAATTTCACTAATCCTTATCCCAAACCTACACTCCTTATCGAAGGCTTCAATTAGACTTTGTTTGATCCGAACTACGCTAAAACTACTGCGCACTAGCTATACAGCGGGCCGCCCTTCCGGTATACTTGCTGCTGCCGTTTGTACCTGGGTAGATGTTAGAAGAGTAGAGGGCCAGGTTGTAGGCGCTGCTAATACCGTTCGCCGTAGACGACCAATAGCTCCCGTTGCTACCACGATTGCTAATGGAGGCGCCATTCACGTAGCCCGAGTAGAGAAGATTATTCGGGAAATGACGAATTCTCTTAAGCATTATAGCTACAGTTGGAGAAGTTGAGCTGGACATTGTTTGTGCCGTGCCATTGCTTTGCAAGCCACCAAGGCTATTACTAAGTACACCGAATTCACCAGTACCAGTACCAGTCGGAAGATGCCAACCAGCTGGACAAAGATCACCAGCAGTGTTACCGCTAGACTTGCTATAGGTGCCATTTCCTGCTGTGACGGAATACCAGTTATAATAGTTGCCATATGAGTATAGATTTGCACTAGTAGACATGGTCTGGGTATTGGTGTATGAGACCCTACTAGCAGTACTATCAGTTCTAAGTCTAGATTGGTCAAAGCAGGCGGCAGAGTTAGTTGTACACCAACTAGTAGCATCTGAACTGGTAGCGGAGAGTGTCGGATAGGTATCGGTGTCACTATAATTATGTTTTAGTGTGACGGTTGGATTAGTTGGATCATTATCGTTTAATGGATTATTAGTATTAGCTACGGTAAGAGTAGTAGGTATAGTGTTTACTCCTTCCTGATGGGTATCAGCTAGTCTTAAGTTTTCTATCATCCAGCAGTTACCATCCGTGAGTTTGGCGATAGCATAGGTCTGGTTATCTCGTGTGTCGGTGAGAGCGGAGATACTGGATAGATTTGCATTAATGGACCAAGTGGATTCGTCTTGGTCGTCTTCATCATTATAGACTGCAGCAGTTAAACTACCATTAGTACCACAAAGTTCAGCGACTTTACTTGGGTCTTGAAGATTACCGGCGGATTTAATCCAGACAGCATAAAGGGCTAGTCCATTAGCAGTAGTACCAGTAGGGACTGTGATGTCTTCATTTGGACCATAGAAGTTGGCATTTGGATTAGTCTCATAATCATAAGCATCACTCCAGCCTGCGAAGCCATAGCCTTCGCGGGAGAAATTGGAAGCGAACAATGTCTTAGTACTGCCGTCAGTAGCCGCTTGCCTTCCCATCGTACCTTCAGCAGTCTTAGCATTAGCATAGTAATTAATATATCCTGCAGTAGAGGGTTGTGGTCTTAATGGTTCTTCAGAAGCAGGATGAAGTAGGGTGTATTTAACTTGTCCGATATATGTACCAGCTTTCTGGGTAGGACTAATGTAGACAGCATAGGTAGTAGTAACTCTAGCTCCTTCTGTATAGATACTATTATTATCTACATCAGTACCAGAATTTCTATAGGCTACTCTATTATAGGTAGATGGTACGGCTGCCCAATTACTATAGTCAGTATCGCCAGATTGTTTCTCAGAGTCTCCAGTACTTCCGGCAATAGTAGGAGTGTAAGTACCAGATGTTACACCTATCTTCATCGCCCAGGCTGAAGTATTACCAGTGAATGTAGTACTAGTTAGAATATCACTAGTTTGTCCTAAGGTACTATCTCTAAGATATGTATTTCCTAATGTATCATCAGAATATCCTACTGCATAGACAGAGAATCCTTCATTATCATTACAATAGACTTTAAGTGTAGTTTGTCCAATACCATCAGGATAATAATCTTGTCCACGGGAATCTATACCATTAGGGACTTCTGCTGTATGAGCAGTATCGGTCGTACTAGACATAGAACAGGCCATAGGTACTGTAATTGTAGCTGTAGATACACTAGAATCGTCTGCCATAGCCTTAGGTAGAGTTAGTATTCCGCCCACCAGTACAGTCACTCCTACCATACCGCCAGGCAACAAGAAGCTCACAAATCTAGATTTCATGTTTTCATTTTATAGCATAATCATTATGGAGTCAAGTGCTGCACATTATTACTACCAAATCGCGAAAGTCTAGAAAATCCGTGACTTTCGCGATTTCAAGCATTATTTGTCGACATCGCAAAGCCAATTAACAATGTTGCGCCTAGCCACTCCAGATTCATCGGTCTCAATTAAATCTAACGTTAATAGAGTTTTGCGATACTTATCTCCAGTGTTCTCAATACTAGAGAGTTCCCGCATAAGCGTCTCCGGGTTCGCCGCGGTCTCAGCAACCTGATAATAGTCCAATGTCCCATCCAGATCCTTGCAAACAAAATCTATCTCCTTCTCGTAATTCTTACCCACCCACACTTTACCATCGTAACGCTTAAATAATTCGAGAAAAACTATATTTTCCAAACGATGTCCCACATCAGCGCCACTAGGCATACCAAGCACCGCATCGACCAACCCCAAATCCACAGCATAATATTTTTCTAAGGTTTTTAAGAGCTGTTTACCGCGAACATCAAATCTTTGAACCGGATACATTATATAACAATCCGATAAAGCATCTAGATAGTTAGACACCGTAGATTTGTCAATTACCTGATTTTCACTACGAAGAACATTTGATATATTATTCGGCGAGGTTACACTACCTATATTGTTAAAGGTAAAACTTATCAGATTGCGGAAATCATCCATAAAGCGAATATTTTTTCTTGTCTTAATGTCTTTTTCAAGAACTGTCTCATAAATACCACGAAGATACGGAGCAACCGCGATATCCCTACCAGCAGCAAGTAACTTTGCCACCTCTGGAAAACCGCCAAATCTCATAAAAGTCTGAAATTTAGCAAATTTATCCACTTCACCATCTGGGAAAAACTGCAAGAATTCGCTAAAAGTCAACGGTTGCATTTTAATTTCAACATATCTGCCCGAAAGCAAAGTCCCAATCTCGCTACTCGTAATATCGGCATTGGAACCAGTGACATATAGGTCAACATTTTGGCGTAAATGCAAACTGTCCAACGTTTTTTCAAACTCCGGAATCAGCTGAACTTCATCTATAAAAATATAATTCATAACACCAGGCACTAGAACACTCAAAATATCATCATGTAGCAAATCAGCATCCAGGGTGTATCTTTTATTAAGTTTATCCTCAAGATTATAAAACTGAACTCTAGATTCCGGCACACCACCTTTGATCAATCTCTCACGAAATTGCTCCAGTAAAGTAGACTTACCAGAACGGCGTACACCGGTCACTACCTTTATCACTTGAGTATCTCGTAAATTGTCCAATAATCGTAAATATGACATTCTTTCCATAGCATCATTATAGCGCAATTCTGCACTAAAATCAATAGCTTATTAAGTTGAAATCGCGAAAGTCTAGAAAATCCGTGACTTTCGCGAATTGGAAATGTGCAGTAATTACAGTGGTGAATCCGCTATTGTTATTTTTTGAAATCGCGAAAGTCCAGAAATTTCGCGATTTTCGCGATTTCACATCCTTCACCATTCATAGCGATATAAATAATAACTTCTATCCCAGCTAAACTAGTCTTTCAGCCAATTTTCCCCATTCACTAATCCCCACATCCCCCGGCCTAGCATCTCCCAAAATCCCACACTCCTCCATAATTCGCTCCAATTCCTCTCTTGATCTCAGTCCCGCCAGATTATGAACTAATTTTTTCCTCGGGGCTTTGAAACCCGTCTTTATTAGATCAAACACCTTTTCGTCCACCAGCGGCCGCTCATATGACTCCATTACTATCACCTGCGAATCTACCTTCGGTACTGGCACGAATTCCTCCTTCGGCACCACCATGTCAGCTGTCACCTTCGCATAATCCTTCACAAATAACGAAAGCATTGTCTCTTTATCGTTCACAATCCGCTCTGCCACCTCTTTCTGCACCAGTAGCACCACTCGCCTCGGTTTGTTCGTTAGAGTCAGGACCTTCCGAATAATCGGACTAGTAATATAATATGGTATATTTCCCACTATCACATATGGCTCGTTTATCCTCGAGAAATCATACTTTAAAATATCCTCATTTACGACCGTTAAGTTGGTCCCAGGAAATGACCCTGGCAATTTCCGCGCCAAATCTGAGTCATATTCCACCGCAATCACCTTTTCAAATTTCCTTAGCAGTGACGAAGTCAAATATCCTAGTCCCGGACCAATTTCCACACATAGCCCCACTTCCGTATCTCCCTCCGCGGCTAGCCTCGCAATCTCATTCAGAATTGTCCGATTTTTTAACCAGTTTTGTCCTAGTTCCTTCTTATTCTTCATTGACATCTCTACCGTCCGTCCCGAATCGTCCAGTCGGTCGCTATATCGAACTGCTCCGGATTAGTCTCCGCGAAAGTCCCCGTGTCATACACTTTACCCGGCCCGAGCGACGTCTCCACGATCGAACAGCGCGGATACCTACCAAGGTGCGCTGCCACTAACACATATCCATCCGCATCGATCTTCACTCCGTCCTCTCTCACTGAATAATACGCCGGCACCCCACAAGCACCAGACACTAAAGACATCACCCCGGACATCGGCAAATCATAATAGGTCTCCTTCCGCTCCAGTGTCACCCCATTCACGGTAACAGTGTACCGATTTACTCCCTTAGATGCCGTCAGCGGGTTCATCTCAATCCTATTAGCTCCCACCGCCACCACTCTTGACACCGGTTCCTTTACAACTTCTTCACTTACGAACTCTCTCGATACTTCCTCACCATCAATATATAATACATTGTAATTAGTCCTCTTTAAGCCTAGCTCGCCCAGCTGCTGCACCTCCTGTCTGCCAGGCTCTAAAGTATAACTCTTCACCGTCTCCTCGCCGAACGGGATTTCCTCCTCCACCGTAATCGTCCTTCCACCGTTACGCTTTAGCTCATAAACACTTGCTACTCCTAGCTCCAAGAAGCTCGCATTCGGCACCAATACCACCTCATCCCCATCATAAACCGTAAATCCAGCCTGACGAGCAATCGTCTTCGCATCATAACTCGCCGTCATCAAATATTTATCATTTAACCCATCTTTCACCACCACAGGATGTGCCCTGTAAATATTAATGTAAAAATTATCAGCATTAATCTCCGCAGTAAGCTCCGGTTCGACAATATCACCATCATTAATCAGTATGCCGACCCGACTTAGAGCTTCACCCACAGTAGGCGCCTTAGTTTTCACCGTAAGCTTCTCCCCACTATCATAAAAAGTCACATATCTAGCCTCGTCGCTAACAAAACTATCATCACCGTCCCCCTGTGCAAAAGTCCTCCGAGAGAAAACCCCAATCAAAACAACAAAAACCACCACTAATGAAGTAGTAATCACAAAACCAAGAATTCGTTCGATCTTCCTCGGCAGTTTCATACAAATATCATTATACCATATCATGAAGAAAAATCCTAATGACTAAAAAAGCCTTCTTGTAAAAGGCTTTCATAAAAATTCTAGGCGGACACACATTTAACCAAAACAACACTACACTCTCCACCCTTATGGCACCTCTCAATACCGGCTTGGGCTCATCTCAACACGAGTCCAAACTGATTTTATTTTAGCATAGCCATATTCAATGTCAACATTGTTTTCTGAACAAAAATATGTCATAACTAGTTTCAGTCACAACAGAGGTAAACTCCAAAAAACCGAACAAAATATTGTTGACAAACATGATACAATATTATTATGAATTGGAGGAAATGGTTAGACGATTTTGCGATTGCTGGCAGAGGCATTCTTCTCGCCACCAAAGAAAAGCGCTTCTGGTATGGTTTTATTCCGTCTTTCCTGTTTTTCGGCCTTCTGATGAACCTGCTGTCCGGCGGCACATCCAAGTTTAATCTAATCTTTGCTTTAGGTTTTCCACATAATCTTCAGATTCTTTTCGACAGTTTCATTGGTATATTTGGTATTAATCAACCTTTCCTAGATTGGCTACCAGTTTTTAGCATTTGTATTTTACAAGGAATCCTGATCGGCCTCATCGTTCTACTCTGGAATAAAAAGCGCGAACAAAACTCCGCCAATCTCGGCAATGCCGGCATTATTACCGGGCTAATTGCCCTTGGCGCCGGCTGCCCCACCTGCGGCACCACGCTTCTCACACCGCTTCTTGGCGCGATCTTTTCCACAGGCGGACTCGCCATGGCTGGAACCATTTCCACCATCGTGACAATTCTCGCTATCGTAATCGCAATCCTCTCACTTAAGCGCCTCGGTGTCGAAACATATGTTACAATAATAAATGAAAGGTATTTAGCCAAAAAAGCCAGTAAAGCCAGCAATCCAAAGGAGAAAAATGAAAAAAATATTTAGAATCATCGGAATCGTTGCCATCATCGCACTCATCATTGCCGCCATCGCCGCCAGCATGAATGTCAAACCCAGCAACAGCGATAAAGTCTGGGACACCGAGATGTCTATCGGCAATCCCGAGGCCGAGAACTATTTCATTATTTACTCCGATTTAGTCTGTCCATACTGTGTCGCTTTCGAGAATGCCATTGTTGAACACGAGGAAGAGTTCAAGGAATACATTGAGAGTAACGACATCCTTGTCGAAATCCGGCTCTCCGATTTCCTCTACGAATACGGCGAGACCCACCCCGATCATTCTCGGTACTCCGCAATTGCCACCTACTGCGCCAAGAACGAAGGTAAATTCTGGGATTATTACAATCTCGCAATTACCACCGTCTGGAATGACTTTTTCAAATCCACCGGCAAATCCGGCTTTAGTAAAATGAGTAGCTACGGACAAGAATACTGGACCGCCATCGGTAAAAAAATCGGCCTCGGCGAAGAGTTCGAATCCTGTATTGAAAATCAAGACCCACTCGACGAAATCAAACAAAACGCCGCTAAATCCGCCAAATTAGTCAGCGGTATGCCCTATTTTAAATTCAATAAATTCGTAAGCTCCGGTTTCGACCTCGCCGGCGATTGGCAAGACGTCCTCATGTTCTTCCAAGCCGGGCTAGATAGCGACTAATCACCCCATCATACTATCCAAAAATCTTACATCCTCAAGAAGCCTATTATTTCATCGTGCTACGAAAGATTTTCTCGTTCTTGATACTATCCGGCAAATAGCTTTTATCCAGATGGAATCCAGATTCCCATTTCTGACCCTTACCAAATCCTAGATCTTTCATTAATCTCGTCGGTGCATTTCTAAGCCAAATTGGCACTGGTTCCCCCATTGTCTTTTTTGCCAAATCCTGCGCTTTGTACCACGCATCTGCCGAATCTCGGTTCTTCTTGGATTTAGCTAGCGCAATACAAGTATGCGCCAGAATCAATCCCGATTCCGGCATTCCAACCCTTTCCACCGCTTGGAAACATGCCGTCGCGAGCGACAAAGCCCCATTCCCCGCAAGCCCAATATCTTCCGATGCAAAAATCACCATCCGCCTCGCGATGAATTTTGGGTCTTCCCCCGCCTGCACCATTCGCGCAAGATAATAAAGCGCCGCATCTGTATCCGAACCCCGCATTGATTTTATAAACGCCGAAATCGTATCATAATGCTTGTCGCCCTTCTTATCATAACCAGGCATTTTCTTCCCAGCCGCTTCCAGCACAGTCTCCTCATCTACTTCGCTGGATAGTGAAAGGGCAAGCTCCAAATCACCCAAAGCGCCCCTAGCATCACCGCCCGATAGCTCGGAAATTAAATCCAGGGCCTCTTTAGTAATAATAGGCCCTTCATTTTGAGCTTTTCGCTTCTTGGCACCTGCTTCCTTACTCTTAGCTGGCTTTTCTCGTGTTGCATCCGACTCAATCACCACTCCCTCAGCTTCACAGGCACGCTTCAATACCTTCAAAATCGCCTTCTTGGATAGCGGTTGCAGCACCACCACGCGCGACCTCGATAAGAGCGGCGAAATCACTTCAAACGAAGGATTTTCGGTCGTCGCACCAATCAATATAATCAACCCTGATTCCACGTGCGGCAAGAAGGCATCCTGCTGAGCCTTATTGAAACGATGGATTTCATCCACGAAGAGAACCGTACGTGTCTTCAAATTCCAGTTTAGTTTCGCTCGCTCTACCACCTCTTCGACATCCTTCTTCCTCGCCGTCACAGCTGAGATTTCAACAAAATCCGCTTTAAACTCGTGCGCCAGAATTCGTGCCAGTGTCGTCTTACCAGTCCCCGGCGGCCCCCAAAAAATCAGGTTCACCGGTTCCCCCTTCTTAGCAATCTCCGTCAAAATCTTGCCACTACCAATAATCTCTTCCTGTCCAACTACTTCAGAAAGCTTCTTCGGGCGCATCCTCTCCGCTAGGGGTATTCTATTCATGCTATATATTATATATAATATAGTGTACTTATCAAACATAATCACTTTTCCACAATAAAATGTCACCAAATACTTTACATTTATAATTTTTTTATGCTAGAATTAAACTAATAATAACTAAAGGAGTTAAAATGGACTACTATAATGACTACGAAACATTAACACAGGGCCTATATGGCGGAAGTGATTATACATCTAGTATGTATAATACCGCTGCCGGTGTCGGAATCTGGGGCATCATTGCTCTTATTCTTGCTATTGTTGGTGGTATTTTAGTTTATTTCTTATTTGTCAAATCTAAGACCGAGCCAAAAGGCAAATTCGCCAAGTGGCTTAAGGACTTCCTAGCCTTCAAGATTATGTGGATTGAGCCAATCTTGAAAGTAGTCTACTACATCGCTACGATCTTTGTCATTCTGTTCTCCTTCACCTTCCTTGGAACTATCGGTGTCAGTGGCGGCTTTGCAATCTTAGCATTCTTCTCATGCCTTATTCTTGGGCCAGTCGCAGTTCGTATCGCCTACGAAATGACCATGATGTTCATCATGATTTGGCGCAATACTCGCGACATTGCTGAAAACACCAAGAAGAAATAATCACATTTTCATTAATATCCCCGACTAAATTCGGGGATATTTTTTTCACAAAAAAATGCCCATCCGGGTGATTTTAACATGAATTTGGTGAGTCGGGAGGGGCTCGCATCTTTAGATTCGAGTCCCCAACAAAATAACGCCCTCTGGAGGCGTTACATACATCTGGTGAGTCGGGAGGGGCTCGAACCCTCGACACCGGGCTTAAAAGGCCCGTGCTCTAACCTGCTGAGCTACCGACCCAAATTGTTAAATGCTCTAGTGGGCGATAGAGGAATCGATTCGAAGAACGACTCAATCTTTTCGT
>JAFWNJ010000021.1 GCA_017510425.1 Candidatus Saccharimonadota bacterium | reverse complement strand
GGCGATGCTTGACAAAGCCGTAACCGAGATAAATAATAGACCTAGAAAATGCCTAAATTGGATGAGTCCACGGGAAAAAATGTCCCAAAATCATGCCCTAGTGGTTAACAAAAAGTCTTGTGATTTGAAATAGAATTCAGCTAATACTTGTTGCCCCCATATGCTGCACTTGAGCCAATAGATCTATCAACAGTCAAAGAAGAAGTAGAGAGATAAGCATAAAAAGCGTTAGAAGCAGTGAAAGAAGTAGAAGTCCAATAATGCCCGTAGTTAGTAGCTCCGTAGAAGGTGGCTCCATTAGTAAAACCACCAGTAGCGAGAAAAGAACTAGGAGCCGCAGTGGTAGGATTAGAAAAAGAATAGCTGGATTTATCTTTTAGGTTGGTGTACTGGGTGTTTCCTGGCAAGTCCCAATTCTTAGGACAGATTGAAGTAGTAGGGCTATCAATAGTGGAAGTAGTATCAGCCACAGCTGCTGCCCAGGAATAGTAAGTACCGTTATCATTATTACCACTAGTGTTGGTGATACGTATTCTAGCATTGGCATAAGTAGTACTAGAAGCCGTATCACCAGCTGGAAGAGTAAAGGTAGTATCTGCTACCAAATCAGTATCCTCACTAGTCAACGTAATAGTACCATCATTATTTGGCCCACCTGAAGCTCTACCTAGGTTTAAGTTGGTAGTCATCCAACAAAGTCCATCGGCGAGTTTAGAGACAGTGTACTGTTCTGGTTGTTCTGGGTTTTCTCCGGTTGTAACTTTACCACGATAGTCTAGAAGTGTAGCAGCAGGAGCAGTAGAAGCAATAGTAATAGGTGAGTTATAGCAAACTTCTGGAGTCATATCCTGCATAAGATTGTGGTCTATAACCTTCTCCGTGCCTACCTGTGTACCAGATACCATATCGCTCAAAGTAGCTTGTTTCCACTGAGCATAGAGTGTAATAGTACTACCAGCATTAGTTAGGTTATTTACTGGTTCTTTGTCCTTATACCAATCACCAGTACCATCTATCTGTGTATTCCAGCCCCAGAAGGTCCAGAGTTTGTCTGGATCTCCGGTAATGGTGTTGTTGCCTGCATCAGTATAGCTAGAAGTAGTAGGAGCAGTGATGGATTCGGCTGAGTTAAGTTTAGTAGCTTGTCCTTCCTGGATGTTTTGTTCTATAGTACTTGATGGATTAGGATCATCTGGATTGGTATTTACTAATGTACCACCATTAGGATTAAAGGATACAGTATACTGGGTACAAGTAGTATCCATAGTGAGATAGTAGACAATAGCACCATTAGTACCATTACTATCATCTGCCATTCTATAGGTACCTGGATTAATGGTAGTATCAGCTTTAATACCATAGTTAATGTTAAAGGTGTCATTAATATCACTACTTGGACTTACGGTATCTACTGTAGACTTTAATACTGATGGAGTAGAAGAGAGTGGGGAGAAGATAGTAGAACTGGTGGGAGTAGTATCTAGTGTATAGCCCCATTTGTTAGTATTATTATTACTACTAAGACTAGAAGTACCATCTACTGAAGTAAAGGAGGCAGTAGGATCTAGTGTATCATTAGTACTATCATACTTATATAGATTACTACCAGTTGGAGTGGCTATAGTTAGATTATAACCACTTCTACAGTCTGATACTACATTAATGGATTCACTATGGATAGAAGTACCATCTCCAGCTGGAGAGACATCTAGGTTAATGGAACTAGACGTAGTGATAGAAGCTGTGTAGGCGGAGACGGGAGAGGAATTAAGGCCAGCGATATTACCGATGATACTAAATGAAGATAGCAAAATCCCAGAGCAGAATAGACCAAATTTATTTAGACATTTGATTCTAGGAATCTTTTTGTTTAATTTATTTTGCATTTGTTTAAAACACCTGATTTTTAATATATGACCTTTATTTGTCTATATATTATAGTGTTTGTGGTTAGTTGTCAATAGAAAGCCTGTGGAAAACTACCCATGAATAGTTTTTCAGATTTTTCTAAAAAACTTCATAAATTTGATAAGTTTTTAAGACTTTTCTTAATAACTATTGACAAGCAAAAGAGCTTCTGTTATAATAAAATAAAGGAGATTACAATGTTAATTCAACGAGATGATTACATCAAGAGGCTTGATGCCTTTCGTGATCAAGACCTAATAAAAATCGTAACTGGACTTAGGCGTTCTGGCAAGTCCACCCTTTTCAATCTCTATATTGACCATCTAAAAAAAGACGGAATAAAAGCTTCCAGCATCCTTTATATCAATTTCGAGGATCCTAATTTTATATTTAACGATTCTAAAGAGCTGTACGATTATGTAATACAACATACCAAATCAAGCACAGCCAAGCATTATCTTTTCTTTGACGAAATTCAGACCGTCCCGGATTTTCAAAAAGCTATCAATGGACTACGACTCAATCCCAATTTTGACATTTATATCACTGGCTCCAATGCCTATCTGTTATCCGGCGAACTTGCCACACTGCTCTCTGGTAGATATATCGAAATTCACATGCTACCGCTTTCCTTCAAAGAGTATCTAACCGGACTTTATCCTGAAATAAATAATATCGAAGTGTTAAAACGAAAAATCAATCTACAGCAGGTTTTTTTAGATTATCTGAATTATGGAGGATTACCACAAACGCTAAGCTATTATGAAAACAAGGACGATATTGCGATACCAAACGTCACCAATATCCGCGACTATCTAGAAAACATATTTAGTACGGTTGTATATAAAGACATCATGCTTCGTCATAACGTGACAGATAAAGCGCTTCTGGAGCGGATTGTGAAATTTGTACTTGATAACATCGGACAGCCAATCAGCGTGAAGAAAATCGTGGATACCCTAAATGCGAATCAGGCGAAGACCAGCTTCTATACTGTAGAGAACTATCTCACTGCACTCCAAGAGTGTTTTCTGATTTATAAGGTCGACCGCTACGACGTACGAGGGAGAGAGTTATTATCAACAGGGTTTAAGTATTATGTGGCGGATCTAGGCCTCAGGAACTACCTACTAGGTCGTAACGCTAAGCAAGATATTGGGCAAATGATTGAGAATATCGTATATCTAGAGCTAGCGCGTCGTCGTTTCTCAGTACAAATCGGAAAATATGATAATCTAGAAGTCGACTTTATCGCCCACGGAGCTGATGATACCGAATACATACAAGTTTCTGCCGATGTATCCGACAGCAAGACAATGGCACGTGAGCTAGAGCCACTTAGTAGTATCCGAGATAATTATCCGAAGCGTATTCTGTCCCTTGGGCAAAGTTCAGAGAAAGATGTGGATGGGGTAAGAGTACGAGATTTGATGGGGTGGTTGCTTGATTAATACTTGTTGTCCTATCTACAAAGCAGCAAGTATATACTATATAACAAGGGTAAACGACAATATAACATATAACCCCACCACGATAATCGTCGCAATCGATGTCCACATCACCGCCGTAATTCTACGCCCAAGTCTAATCTTATAAAAAATCTCACACGAAATCACTATTATAGCCATAATCACGCCAATCCCCATACCTAAAAACCCAATCAAACTCGGCAAACTGTCAATCGCCACGCCAGCTAATCCCAAATTGTTGAGCGAAGCCACCATTCCACCCACGCGGCCAAGAATACTTAGCACCGCCCCACAAATCGCAAAAACCAGCGACCGATTCCCCATTCGCTCAATACTAGCTAGTATCACATTCGGGTCTCGCGACCAGCCTTTAGTCTTAGTATTCGACGGATTTAGGAAGGCCAAATTCGTCCGCTCCGGCTTCTCCTCCATCAAGGCCCGCGCCGCTTTCATCCGCTCCGCCTCGATTCGCTTGGATTTCTCCGCCCACTCTTCAGATTCCCGATCCGCCATCTTATCTACCCAAATACTCTATCGCCATCTCTACCGCAATCGCACCGTCTGCCGCCGCCGTCACCAATTGCCGCACCGACTTCGCACGACAATCCCCTGCCACCATCACGCCAGGACAAGAAGTCTTACAATCCTCTCCTGCCACCACATATCCATCTGAATCTAGCTCTACTAAATCAGTAAATACTTCAGTCGCCGGCACTCGCCCGATCGCCACAAAAATCGCCTTCGCATCCTGCGGAATCGGATCGTCGTGATGAATATGATAAACCTTCGTACAAATTCCCTCCAGATACTTAATCTCGTGTTTTGCCGTATTCCCGCTGCCTACTACCACCACTGGCTGGCCTTTATATAAAGCGCCGTCACAGGTCGCACAGTACGAAACCGGCCTCTCCCCAGCATCCTTTGCCTGTTTCTTGCTCAGCTTTCTCGGCTCGGTCCCTGTCGCAATAATTATCGCACCACACGAATATTCACCTTCGTCAGTTTTTACCCTAAAATGCTCATTACCGCCCTCGTTACCCACTTTATCTACCGAAATTACCTCTTCATTCCTAATTTCTGCGCCAGAATTATTCGCCTGGTGATATATTTTATCCATCAATTCCTTGCCTGAAATCTTCTCATACCCCGGCCAATTCTCCACCACAAGCGAACTCACAATCTGTCCACCAGTAAGCCCAGATTCAATCACCAGAACCTTCTTCCCGGCTCGCGCACCATAAATCGCCGCCGTCAGCCCAGCCATCCCCGCACCAATAATCACAATATCATAATTCATAAAATGATTATATCATAAACCATTAAGTCAATTTGAACGAGCATTTGACAAACCCAGTTAGTTTTTACAACCTTTCCTCATCCGAGACGAGTAAAGTCGCCGAACGAGCGCTTTGCGCGAGTGAGCTAGCGACTTGATCGAGGCGAGGATTGAGTGAAATGTTGTAAAAATTAACATGGCGTGAAGTCAACCGCGAGTGAAAATGACTTAATGGTTTATGGTCAATTTTATACTTTATTTATCACCGGTATCACAATCGGCGTGTGCCCAGTCGCATCGTATAGAATATGCGTAATGTCTTCCTTGATTTCTTCTTTTAGCACCTTCATCTCCGGATCGGTCGAAATGGATTTATCGGTCTTCTGACGTAAATAATGCCGAATTTTACCGATTAACTCTTCCGAATTGTCCAGGTAAATAAACGCTCGCGACACGATGTCTGGAGTCTTCATCAGGTGTCCCGTCTTCTTAGACAGTGTCAGCACTATCACGAAAATCCCTTCTCTGGAAATATGAATCCTATCCTTTATCACTGCCTCGTGTACAGGCTGATCCGCATCATCGAATAACTTATTCCCCACATGAATCCGCCCCGCTTTGCGAATTGTCTTGTCCGGCATTAGCTCCACGATGTCGCCGTCATCCGATATCAGAATCCTATCATGCGGAATCCCCAGCACATTTTCCGCCATCTCCGCATTATGTTGAAGCATATAAAACTCACCGTGATACGGTAGATAATTCGTCGGGTGAAGCCTCGTCACGAATTCCACGTGATCTTCATAGTAAGCATGGCCCGACAAATGCAAAGGCCCAATATTAGTCAGATGTGTCTTGCCGTTTTGGATTACCTGGGCACCTTCACGCAGCAACCCATCCACTGTAGAAACCACATGCGGCTCGTTACCAGGAATCGGATTCGACGAAAACACAATCGTATCCGAAGCCTTAATCTTGATAAATTTATGCGCTCCCGTCACCATCCGATTTAGCACCGCATTTAGCTCGCCCTGCGAACCGGTACATACTATGCACACCTTCTCATCCGGCAGTTTAACAATATCTTCCATCTTTACAATCGTGTCTTTCGGCACCTTGATCGATTTCGAACGCAGCGCCACCTCCACGTTATTAATCATCGAAAATCCCGAGAAAGCCACCTTACGCCCCCTGGCCGCCGCCTCCTTCAAAACCAACTCGATTCGCGAAATCTGCGACGAAAAGCACGAAATAATCACTCGTCCGTTCGCATAATGATCCATCACTTTGCCAAGATTCTCACCTACATCATATTCCGAGTGCGGATGCTTCCCCGGTGAGTCAATATTTGTCGACTCATTTAGCATCAAATCAATCCCCTCCTTCGCCACAATCTCATCAATCCTTTCATAGTCCGTCTGAATCCCCATCGGATTCGCCTCTGCCCTCCAGTCGCCCGACATATAAATCAAGCCATTCGGCGTCCTTATCACAATCGCCGTATTACCAGGAATCGAATGCAGAGTATGGATGAACTCCACACTGAAATGCTCCGAGACTTGATATTTTTCATGCTTAAACGGATCCACCACCTGATAATTCAAATCTGGCTCTTCATCTAGCTCAGATAACTGCTTCTTAATCATTCCAATCGTAAAATCCGTCCCATAAATCGGCACGTAGTTACCAAATTTTGGCAGCAAATGCCGACACGCCCCAATATGATCAAGATGGGCATGAGTAAAGAGAATTGCCTTCACCTTCGGAAGATTATCCTCCAGATATTTAATATCCGGAATCATATAGTTCACGCCAGGGTAATCCTCGCCCGCAAACAGCACTCCCATATCCACCACTATCATCTCTGATTTGTATTCAATAATGGTCATGTTCTTACCAATCCCAAATTCCCCTACCCCACCAATCGGAATAATTCTCACCGCTTCCGGATCCGGTCGAATCTGCTTCAATTTCGCATTCGTCATCTGTTCGCCATTGTAACCGTTATAACGCGATTTATTCACGGGTATCCCTATAATATGCTGGGTCGCCTGTGCATTTACATCCTGAGATAGCATTCTCTGATGATGCACCATGTCACCCTTCTTGGTCGACACTGATAGGTTCACTTTCCTCTGTTCCGCCTCTAGCTTGGCCTGGGCCTTAGCCGTAGAAACAGTCTTCTGGACTGATTTAGTCGATTTAGCCGATTTGGCTGATTTCGTGGTCTTCTTAGTAGCATTTTTGCCACTAGCGGTGTTTTTCACCCCTTTTCCGGAGCTTACCACTCGACCTGGCTTCCTACCCACCAATTTCGCATCCTTGCCCCCAGGGGCAAAATTTGAGTTAAAATTTCGGTCCTGCACCGCTTCGAACTTGTCAAGGTTAGAAACACCTTGAGCTCTCCGCTCCTGGGCTTCTTCGAACTGTTTTTTTATTCCTGGCAGCCTTTCCGCTCTCGACTTTAAGAGCCGGGCACGCCGCTCCTCTTCCTTTAAATTCATATTTTCCTTTTTATTACAAGTATTTAATTGCTATCCCTATTATAGCAAACTTCTCGCCAAAATGCAAATTTCCGTAATAGTCCAGCACCTATGCAACAGATACTTGCATAAAAATAAGGTAGTCCTTAAACTTGTTCCTAGGAACTAACTAAAAACAAGGAGAACTACCTTATGGCTTATTATAGAGGCAAAGACATAGAAAAATCAAGAGGC